>DPWB01000187.1:0-302 GCA_003527885.1 Candidatus Competibacteraceae bacterium | reverse complement strand
TCGGTCGCCAGCGAGGCCTTGGTGATGCCGAGCAGCATCGGTTGCCAGCGAGCGGGGATGCGGTCCTCGCTCTGGGCCCGGTCGTTTTCTTCCATCACCCGGGTCCGCTCGACTTGCTCGCCCTTGATGAAGTTGGTGTCGCCCGGATCGAGGATTTCGACCTTGCGCAGCATCTGACGGATGATCACCTCGATGTGTTTGTCGTTGATCTTGACGCCCTGGACCCGATACACGTCCTGGATTTCCTTGACCAGATAGGCGGCCAGTTCCTGCACGCCGAGCAGCCGCAGGATGTCGTGCGG
>DPWB01000302.1 GCA_003527885.1 Candidatus Competibacteraceae bacterium | reverse complement strand
GGAAATTGACGGCGAGGCGGGAGGTGGTTTGGTCAGCGTCACCATCACCGGCCGCTACGAGGTCAAACGGCTTCGGATCGACGACAGTTTGGTGGGCGATGACAAGGACATGCTGGAAGATTTGGTGGCGGCCGCGTTCAACGACGCCGTTCACAAAGTCGAGCGGACCGTGCAGGATAAAATGTCGGGCTTGACCTCCGGGATGGGGTTGCCGCCGGGCATGTTGGGCGATTTCAAGCTCCCGTTCTGACGGCGTGTCGTGGCCGCGTCGCCGTTATTGAACCAGCTGATCACCGCGTTGCGCTGTCTGCCGGGCGTCGGGCCGAAATCCGCGCAGCGGCTGGCCTTGCATCTGTTGGAGCGAGACCGCGACGGCGCCAGGCGACTGGTCGAATCCTTGCGGGAGGCGTTGGAAGGCATCGGCCGTTGCCGGTGCTGCCGCGATTTGAGCGAAACCGAGCTTTGCGCCTTGTGCGCTGATCCTCGCCGCAATCAGGCGTTGTTGTGCGTGCTCGAAACCCCCGCCGATGTGCTGGCGGTGGAACAGGCGACCGGTTTTCAAGGCGTGTATTTCGTGTTGATGGGGCATTTATCGCCCCTGGACGGCATCGGTCCAGCTGAATTGGGGTTGGACGTTCTGGAAACCCGGCTGAACGAGGGGCGGATTCAAGAAATCATTCTCGCCACCAACCCGACCGTCGAGGGTGAGGCCACCGCCTACTATATCGGCGAACTGGCCCGCGAGCGCGGCATCCGCGCCACTCGCATCGCCCACGGCGTGCCGCTGGGCGGCGAACTGGAATACGTGGACGGCGGCACTTTGGCGCACGCCTTCGCGGGTCGGCGGGATCTGTGAGGCCCAAACCGGAGCAAATAATGATGAGCGACTGTATCTTCTGCAAGATCGCCGCCGGGGAAATTCCCGCCGCGAAGCTCTATGACGACGGCGAAGTGCTGGCGTTCCGCGACATCAAGCCCGAAGCACCCGTGCATGTGCTGCTGGTTCCTCGGAGGCATATCGCCACGCTCAACGATCTGGAGGCGGCGGATGCGCCGCTCATCGGTCGGCTGTATCTGGCCGGAAAACAAGTGGCGACCGACTTGGGCGTGGCGGAAAGCGGCTACCGAACCGTGATCAACTGCAACCGCGACGCCGGCCAGATCGTGTTTCACATTCACATGCACCTGCTGGCGGGCCGCGAACTGGGCTGGCCGCCGGGTTGATGGCAGGCCCGGGGCGCCCGCTGGTCTGGTTTTGGCCGACGACTTACCACTGCTTGAGAAACTGACGGACCAGCGGCAAATGCCGTCGGCTGACCTCTAGCCGATCAGGGATAAGGTCGAACACCAAGTCGGCGCCGCCCTCGGCGGTTTTCTCCAGACCGGCGATGCGCGCCGCCATCGCCAGCCCGTTGCGATGGACCCGGATCGCGCGCGCTCCCAACTCCGCTTCCAAGGTTTTCAGCGACTCCTCGATCAGCGCTTCGCCGTTGCGGTGGCGGACCGTGACGTATTTTTGATCGGCCTGGAAATAGCAAACCTCGCATAGCGGGATCAATTCCAGACGTGACCCCAGCCGAACCCGAAGATGAGTGCGTCCGGTTGCCGCGCCGCCGGTTGTCAGGCTCGCCAGTTGGGCGCGATTGAGGCGGCTGGCGTTGGTCAAGGCCCGTTCCAGCCGCTCTAACCGTACAGGTTTGAGCAGGTAAGCCACGGCTTGCGCATCCAACGCTTCCAAAGCGTGCTCGCCGTAAGCGGTGACGAAGATGACGGCGGGGGGGCGGGCGAGCGCTGTCAACCGCCGCGCGGTTTCCAATCCGCCCAGCCCCGGCATCTGGATATCCAACAAGACGATATCCGGCGCTGTCGTTTCCGCCAGCCGCAAAGCCTCTACGCCGTTGCTGGCCTCACCGCACGGATGATAGTCGCTAAGCTGATTGAGCAAGTCGCGTAATCGATCGCGGGCGGGCGGCTCATCATCGACAATTAATACGTTCATTATGGGCGTTCAAACCGACTGATTTGCTGCAAACGTATTGATATTATACAAAAATGTCGGGTTTTTGCCGAAAAGCCGTTGTCGTTGGAGCTTCTAGGGGGATTGAAAAAGCGATCTGGTAATAGCCGGGTGTTTCAGTGATTTCCAGAGGGTTTGGAGCGTCATAAGCCAATTGCAGGCGTTGCCGGATATTTTGCTGCGCGATGCCGTGCCCGTGCCGGCTTGATGCTTCACCGGTGGGGCGCGGATTTGCCACAGTGATCCGTAAGGCCCGCGTTTGTCGTTCGATGCGGATGGTCAGTATTCCGCCTTCTGGCAGCGCTTGGATACCGTGGTGGATGGCGTTCTCGGCCAAGGGTTGCAACAGCAAGGCAGGGGTCGACAAATCGAGTGGTAACTCTTCATCCAGCTGCCAATCGACCTGTAACCGCTCGCCTAAGCGCAAGCTTTCGATGGCGAGATAGCGACGGGTCAGTTCAATCTCGGCTTCCAAGGTGATCCGCTCTTGATAGGACAGCGCCGAGCGCAGCATGTCGGCTAAATCCAGAACGGCTTGTTCGGCCCGGTCGGGTTGGCTACGAATCAGGCTGGCGATGGTATTGAGGGCATTGAATAGAAAATGCGGGTGGATACGCGCTTGTAACGCTTGCAAGCGGGCGCGCGCTTCGGCTTCAACATTGCGCTGCCACTGGTGTTGGACGTAAAAATAACGCAATGCGATTAAAGTGATGATGCCGCCGATAGCGAGGTTGCGAATCACTAGTACGGCGAGTGGTATCGAGGTTTTGGCTAAATCGGCGGGGGGGGTCATATACCACCCCCCCAGCAGGGAAAACAGCAGAATAAAGAGAAATATCAACGCCTGTCTCTTATACACACCTCCTAGCCCACGAAACCCGACCAAATG
>DPWB01000354.1 GCA_003527885.1 Candidatus Competibacteraceae bacterium | reverse complement strand
GCTAATTCAGCGATTTTGGCGAAGCTGGCGGTATCGTAGATCACCACCTTGTTATCGTCGCGGGCCGAAATCCACACCGCTTCGCCGCGCGGGGTAAATTCCAGATGCAACACCGCTTTACCCGGCTCCAGGGTCTGGACGATTTGGCCGGTAAAAGTGTCGATCACCTGCACATAGCCGTTATCGGGAAAAGCGAAATTGACCCAGACCTGCCGACCGTCGGGCCGAGCGACCACGAACACCGGCTGACCCCGCACCGCAATCCGGCCAGTTTCCTTCCAGTTCATCGTGTCCGTGACCAGCACTTCATGCCGACCGATAGCAGGCAGATACGCCTGATGGCCCGCCACCGCCCAGCCGCGCAGATGCGGCATTTTGTAAACCGGCAGCTTTTCCTCGCCCTTGCCATAGTGAGCGAGGATGCGCTGGACGCCCTGCTGTGGCTGCCAGGTGTCCAGCAGTGCAATACCGTCTTCACCGAATAAACCGGCGAGATAGTGGCGACCGTTCGGCGTCACCAGGGCATCGTAGGGGGATTTACCGATGTGGCTGAATTTCTCAACCTTCGGCGCTTTCGAATCGCGGACATCGGCAATCCATATTTGATCGGCGTCGAACAGCGAATAGATGAAGCGGTCGCCCGGTAAATCGGCAATACCGACCACTTTCGACAGCTTGCCATCGCCATACGCGGCGGGAATATCGGCCACCAAGTCCAGCGTATCGGCGGCGAATACCTTGAGGCCGCCCGGCTCGTAATTGGCCACCGCCACCAGTCGCCCATCCTGGGAAATCGCTCCACCGATGCTGTTGCCGCCCTGCACGATGCGCTTGTCCAGCGTGCCGCGCAAAATATCCACCTTGCTCAAGCCGCCGTCGCGCCCGAACACGTAGGCGTAACGCTGGTCGCGGGAGAACACCACCGAGGCGTGGGACAAATCGCCCAAGCCTTCCACCCGCTGCACGATGCTGTTACCGCTGGTGCTGACGATGACAACGCGCCCCGCGCCCCGCTCGACGATGACGCCGAGATCACCGGTGCCGCGCAAAACCGGTTCGGCGCTCCAGGCCAGCAACGGCCAGACCAGGAAGAACCAGCCCCAGTCTGAGAATCTTGGTAAGGTCATTTGGCTTCCTCCGGGAAACCGCGCAACAGTTGCGCCACAATCCAATCGGCTTCGGCCTCGCTCATAAACGGCTGCCACGGCGGCATGGCGGTGCCGGGCCGACCCAGCAGAATGGTGTATTTCAAACTGGCGGCAGGCTTATCGCGCAACGTGTCGGGGAGCAGCGCCGGACCTAAACCGCCGCGCAGGGTGAGACCATGACAGGAACCGCAATCCTGCCGCACCATGCGGATGAGTTCGCGGCTACGTTTCGGCGCAGGGGTGGGCGAGTCCTGGGCGATGGCCGCTGTGCTGAAGCCCAGACTTGTCAGCCACAGAATCAGCAGATGAATTTTCACGGTCTATAGCGGGTGCTTAGTTGTGCTCTCACCCTGACCCTCTCCCAGCGGGAGAGGGAATGAGGGCACACGTTGCGGTAACTTACTTGGCCATCCCTAGAATCCACGTTACCAAGGCCGTCATATCCGCATCCGGCACCGTGGGATTTGGCGGCATCGGCACCTGGCCCCACACGCCCACACCACCGGCTTTCACTTTCGCGGCCAGCTTGGCGGGCGCATCGGCCTGACCTTTGTACTTGGCGGCTACTTCCTGATAGGACTGGGCCAATCACCTTTTTATCGGTCTGATGGCAAGCCAGGCAGTTGTATTTCTTGGCCAATTCCTCGCTGGCCTGCGCCGCTGGAGCAATCAGTAGCGCGAGGGCTAATGCACTGAAATATTTGATTTTCATTCTTGTTCTCCTGTCAGAATCGCTCAATATCAGAATCGCTCAATAAATGTCGTGCTGCGTGTTATAAACATTGAATTTGCCGGTCGGCGTGATCAGCTTCGGGTCTTTAATGACCGTCTTCAGTTTGCGGGTCTTGTCGTCCACCACCACGATGGCCGATTCCTTATCCTTGGCGCTCCACACCGAGAACCAGACCTCATCACCCGCCTTGTTGTATTCCGGCTGCACTACCCGCTTGGCGCCTTCACCCAGACCGGCCCACTCAGCAATCGGGATCACTTCGTAAGGTTTGTCGATATCCTTGATATTCCACACCGCGACCGATTGGCTGATTTTCGGATCGGGATTGAGCGCGGTATCGACCCACAGATTGCCGGACTTTGAATGGGTCTTGATGAACAGTGAGCCACCGCCTTGCCCTTTCAAGGTGCGCACGACTTTCCAGGCGTTGTCCTTGTGCTTCTCCGGGTCGGTGCCGATCAGCGAAATCGATTCATCGCCCAGATGGCCAGTCGCCCACACTGGGCCGAATTGCGGATCGACAAAGTTGGCACCGCGTCCCGGATGCGGGGTCTTGCCGACATCGACCAGGGCCGCCAGTTTATTTTCCTTGGTGTCCACCACCGCGATCTTGTTGGAGGCATTGGCGGCCACCAGGAAATAACGGCCGGTGCTATCGAAACCGCCATCGTGCAGGAACTTGGCGCCGTCGATGGTCGTCGTCTTGAGATTAGTGAGGTCTTCGTAATTGACCATCATGATCTTGCC
>DPWB01000403.1 GCA_003527885.1 Candidatus Competibacteraceae bacterium | reverse complement strand
GAAATGATCGGCCGCGCCGACCGGCTCGACATGCGCCGCGCCATCCACCACTGGAAAGCGCGCGGGTTGGATTTCACCCGCCTGTTGGCCGTGCCGCCGGCTCCGCCCGGCATCGCCACCTATCACTGCGAGGAACAAGATCACGGCTTGAGCAACGTGCTGGACCACCGGTTGATCGCCCAGGCCCAACCCGCGTTGGAGGCCCGCCAGCCGGTTCGCTTCGCCGCCTCGATCCGCAACAGCGACCGCACCGCCGGCGCCATGCTCTCCGGCCAGATCGCCCGCCGTTACGGCCACGCCGGCTTGCCGGACGGCACCATTCACATCGATCTGCACGGTACCGCCGGCCAGAGTTTCGGCGCGTTTCTGGCGCGCGGCGTCACCCTGGAGTTGCGCGGTCAAGCCAACGACTACGCCGCCAAGGGACTGTCCGGCGGGCGGCTCGTCGTCTATCCGGCGGCGGAAAGCCGCCTGCGCGCCGAGGACAACATCATCGTCGGCAACACCGTGCTGTACGGGGCCATCGCCGGTGAATGTTACTTCCGGGGAGTCGCCGGCGAGCGCTTCGCCGTGCGCAACTCCGGCGCCATCGCCGTGGTGGAAGGCACCGGCGATCACGGTTGCGAGTACATGACCGGCGGCGTGGTGGTCGTGCTGGGCCGGACCGGCCGCAATTTCGCCGCCGGGATGAGCGGCGGCGTCGCCTACGTGTTGGATGAAGCGGGCGATTTTGCCCGCCGCGCCAACCGGGCCATGGTGGCGCTGGAACCGTTGAACGATGTCGAGGCAACCCTCAACGTCCGGGTCTTGCGCGATGACTGGAGCGGCTTGGCCGGCGGCGAATTGCCGGACGATTTGCTCCGTCACGACGCCCGCCGCCTGCAAATCCTCATCGCCCGGCATTACCTCCATACCGGCAGCGAGCCCGCCCACCGCGTTTTGGAGCAGTGGAACGAGTGGCTGCCGAAGTTTGTCAAGATCATGCCGCTGGATTACCGGCGCGCCTTGCACGACATGCAGCAAGCCAAGGCTCGCGCCGCCCATGTGGACGACAAGGCCACCGTGGCCGTGGGAGCATAAACGTCATGGGCAAACCGACGGGTTTTCTGGAAATTGTCCGCCACGAGCACGGCTATGCGCCGGTCGCCGAGCGGATCACCCACTTTCGCGATTTCGTCGCGCCCTTGCCGGAAGCGGGCGTCCGCGAACAGGCCGCGCGCTGCATGGACTGTGGCATCCCCTACTGCCATAGCGGCTGTCCGGTCCACAACATCATCCCCGACTGGAACGATCTGGTGTATCGCGGCGACTGGCGGCAGGCACTGGACGTTTTGCACTCCACCAACAACTTCCCCGAATTTACCGGCCGGATTTGTCCGGCGCCGTGCGAAGCCTCCTGCACCCTCAACTTCAACGACCATCCGGTGACCATCAAGGACATCGAATGCGCCATCATCGACAAGGGTTGGGCGGAAGGCTGGGTCCAGCCCCAGATCGCCGCGCACAGGAGCGGCAAGCGGGTCGCGGTGATCGGCTCCGGCCCGGCCGGTTTGGCCTGCGCCCAGCAACTGGCGCGAGCCGGACACGCCGTGGTGGTGTTCGAAAAGAACGACCGCATCGGCGGTCTGCTCCGTTACGGCATCCCCGATTTCAAGCTGGAAACTTGGCTGATCGACCGCCGGCTGGCGCAACTGCGGGCCGAAGGCGTGGAATTTCGTCCCAACAGCCACGTCGGCGCCGAGATTCCGGCCCGCGCTCTGCTGACCGAATTTGACGCCCTGGTGCTTTCCGGCGGCGCCGAGCAGCCGCGCGACCTGAACGTGCCGGGGCGCGAGCTGCGCGGCATCCATTTCGCCATGGATTTTCTGAGCCAGCAGAACCGCCGGGTGGCGGGCGCGAAAATAGCCGGCGAGGACATTTTGGCGACCGACAAGGCGGTGGTGGTCATCGGCGGCGGCGATACCGGCTCCGACTGCGTCGGCACCTCGATCCGCCAGGGCGCGGCTTCGGTGACCCAGTTAGAGATCATGCCCAAGCCGCCGTTGCACGAAAACAAGCTGCTGACCTGGCCGGATTGGCCGTTGAAACTGCGGATCTCCTCATCCCACGAGGAAGGCTGCGAGCGCGACTGGGCGGTCGCCACCAGACAGTTTCTCGGCCGGGACGGCCAAGTCAAGGCGATCCAAATCGCGCGGCTGGAATGGAAGGAGCAAAATGGCCGGCAGGTCATGGTCGAGGTGCCGGACAGCGCGTTCGAAATCGAGGCCGATCTGGTGTTGCTGGCGATGGGTTTCGTCCACCCGGTCCAGGAAGGGATGCTGAAGGACCTGGGCGTGGCCCTGGACGACCGGGGTAACGTCGCCGCCGGCACCGACGAATATCAGACCTCGGTCAATAAAATCTTCGCGGCCGGCGACATGCGCCGCGGCCAATCGCTGGTGGTCTGGGCCATCCGCGAGGGTCGGCAATGCGCCCGCGCGGTGGATGAATACCTGATGGGAAGCTCCGAGCTGCCGCTTTGAGCGCGCGGAGCGCAAGGGTTCATCGCCTTGCGCTCCTCCTCGGGAACCGGTTACGGTGAGGGGGCGACAACGAATTGGCGGGAAACCTGCCAACACCCTTCAACCCATAGGGCGAATTGCCTCGCCCGGCGCCGGTTCCAGATTTTCAGGACCGGATCGCACCTTAGCCCCTTTCAGCCGATTTAGAGAGCGGGTTCACGGCACGCGCACTTGCCGAGAAACCGCCCTTCGTCCAGCGTATAGAGCGTATCCAGCAACGCCACCTGCAAGCTTCCCGGTCCCGACGACCGTTCCGCGGCAATCTCGCCGGCCACTCCGAACACCGTCAGCGCCGCTGCCGTCGCCGCGAAAGCATCCGGCACTACCGCCAGAAACGCCCCGATGACGGCCGTTGCCGAACAACCCAAACCCGTCACCCGCGCCATGAGTGGGTGACCGTTATGGATTTCCGCCAGCCGCGCGCCATCGGTCACGTAATCGACCGCACCAGTTACCGCGACCGCCGCGCCGCTTTCCGCCGCCAACCGCCGCGCGGCAGCCACGGCGACCTCGGAGCCGTGCAGGCTGTCGACACCGCGCCCTTGCCCGCTTTGCGCCTGCTCGGCGAGCGCCAGAATTTCCGAGCCGTTGCCGCGAATCACCTGGGGATTGAGCCGCGCCAGCGCCCCTGCCGCCTTCCGGCGGTACGGCGTCGCGCCCGCGCCGACCGGATCGAGGATCCAGGGGATGCCCTTGGTCCGAGCCGCGATGGCCGCCAGTTTGGCCGCCGCAATCTGCTCGGAATACAGCGTGCCGATATTGACCACCAGCGCTTGGCTGAGGACGACGAAATCCTCCACCTCGTCGCTGGAATGCACCATTGCCGGCGACGCGCCCAGCGCCAGTAGAGCGTTCGCGGTGTTGTTCATCACCACGAAATTGGTGATGTTGTGCACCAGCGGTTGCCGTTCTCGCACGGCGGTCAGCAACGTCCAAATGGCCTCGGCGGTCAGGTTCATGGCCGGCTCAGGCGTCGAAAATCGGGTTGTGTTGTTCGGCCACCCGCACGAAGGTGGTGCGCTTGGTCAGCTCCTTCAACTGGCCCGCTCCCACATACGTGCAGGCCGAGCGCAGACCGCCCAGGATGTCCTTGACCGTTTCAGCGACCGGCCCGCGATAGGGAACGGTCACGGTTTTTCCTTCCGAGGCGCGGTACTCCGCCACGCCGCCGCTGTACTTTTCCATCGCCGTGCGGGAACTCATGCCGTAAAACTCCACGAACCGCTGGCCCGCGCGCTCCAGCGGTTCGCCGCCGCCCTCGTCGTGGCCCGCCAGCATCCCGCCCAACATCACGAAATCCGCCCCGGCCCCGAAGGCCTTGGCCACGTCGCCGGCACAGGTACAGCCGCCGTCCGAAATGATCTGACCGGACAGACCGTGAGCCGCGTCGGCGCATTCGATGATCGCCGACAGCTGCGGGTAACCGACCCCGGTTTTCACCCGGGTCGTACACACCGAACCCGGCCCGATCCCGACTTTGACGACATCGGCGCCCGACAGCAGCAGCTGTTCCACCATCTCGCCGGTGACCACGTTGCCGGCCATGATGACCTTGTCGGGATGGCGCTGCCGGACCTTGGCGATCTGTTCGACGAAATACTCGGAATAGCCGTTCGCCACGTCCATGCAGATGAACGCCAGCCCCGGCTGGCGCTCCAGGATCAGCTCCAACTTGGCCAGATCGCCATCGAGGATACCGGTGCTGACCGCCACGTGCGCCAGATGGTGCGGGTCGGACCCGGAAGCGACAAAGGCGTCCCAGTCTTCCGGCGAATAATGCTTGCGCGCCGCCGTGAACAGCCCCTGCCGGGACAACGCCGCCGCCATCGCGAAGGTGCCGACGCTGTCCATGTTGGCCGCCATGATCGGGATGCCGGTCCAGCTCCGGCCGCTGTGGCGGAACTTGAAAGTCCGCTCCAGGCTCACTTGCGAGCGGCTGCCGAGCGTCGAGCGCTTGGGCCGGATCAACACGTCCTTGAAACCCAGCTTCAGATCGGCTTCGATGCGCATTCAAATCCGCCCGTACAGCGTCAGCAGATGCCGGTAATGGCCCGCCAGCCGCGGTTCGACCTGATCCCAGCGGAACCGCCAACGCCAGTTCCCCTCGGCCACGCCCGGCTGGTTCATGCGGTCCGCGCCGCCGAGCGCCAGCACGTCCTGCATCGGCACCACCGCCAGCCGCGCCACGGAAGCCAAGGCCGTTCGGACCAACAGTTCGGGCATCCGCGCCGGATCGCCGCCCAGATAATCGAACACATGGTTGCGGGTCGGCTCGTCCAGCTCCTCCAGCCAACCCAGGGTGGTGTTGTTGTCGTGGGTCCCGGTATAGACCACCGAATTGACGGTGTGTTGGTGCGGCAGGTACGGGTTTTCCGCGTCGCCCCCGAAGGCGAAATGCAGTACTTCCATGCCCGGCAGCCCGTGTTTGTCGCGCAGCGCCTCGACCGCCGGCGTGATGATGCCAAGGTCTTCCGCCACCAGCGGCAAGCGGCCAAACTCCGCGCGCAACGCTTGGAACAACTCGTCGCCCGGTGCTTCCCGCCACTGTCCCGCCACGGCGGTTTCGGCGTCGGCCGGGATTTCCCAGTACGACTCCAAACCCCGGAAATGATCGATCCTCAACAGATCGAACTGTGTCAACTGCGTGCGGATGCGTTCCTTCCACCACTGAAAGCCATCGGCGCGCATCGACTCCCACGCATAATGGGGGTTGCCCCACAACTGGCCGGTGGCCGAAAAATAATCCGGTGGCACGCCGGCGACCACCTCCGGCCGTCCCTCTTCATCCAGCAAAAAACACTCGCGCCGCGCCCACACGTCGGCGCTGTCGTAGCCGACGAACAAAGGAATATCGCCGAACACCAGAATTCCGCGCTCGTTGGCGTACCGCTTGAGCGCCGCCCATTGCCGGTAGAACAGAAATTGCTCGAACTGGCATTGCGCGATGGCCTCGGCAAACTGCCGCCGCACCGCCGCCAGCGCATCCCGGTGTCGGTCGCGCAGTTCGCGCGGCCAGTCGGACCAAGCGGCCCGACCGTGTGCCGCGCGGATCGCCTGGTACAGCGCGTAATCCTCCAGCCAATCCCGCCGCTCCCGCACGAACGCCCCGTACTCGCCTTGCGCCCGCTCCGCGCGTTGAAAGCCTTGGCGGGCCTCCCCCAAGCGTCGTTGCCGGTAGGTCCAACCGTCCTCGCCTTCGCGGGGGCCTCCGTCCGGCTGAAGCCAGCCCGCCTCGATCAGTGGCTCCAGGGCGATCAGGCGCGGGTTGCCGGCATGGACCGATTGCGCCGAATAGGGCGATAGATCGGCGTGTGGCGGCGCGAGCGGCAAGGTCTGCCAGACCGTGAAGCCGCAGGCGGCCATGAACTCCACGAAGCGGTACGCTTCCGGCCCCAAATCGCCGTTGTCGTAACCGCCGGGAAGCGAGGTCGGGTGCAGCAGCAAACCCGCGCGCCGCCTTTCTGCTGGCGAGCCTTGGCTCATGCGTGATAACTCCTCAAAGTGGCTGTCATTTTTGGTGTCTGAAAGTGACGTTAGCGCCTGCGCGGCAACTCCTGGCCCAGCATTTCGCGCGTGATGAGAACCACGCCCTTTTCGGTGCGGTGAAAGCGGCGCGCGTCTTCTTCGGGATGCTCGCCGACCACCGTGCCGGGCGGGATCACGCACCCTCGGTCGATGATGACCTTACTGAGCTGGGAGTAGCGGCCGATGTCCACGCCCGGCAGCACTACCGAGTCCCGCAGTTGCACGTAGGAATGGACTCGGACCCCTAGGAAGAGTAGCGAATGATTGACGTAACCGCCGGAAATAATGCAGCCCTCCGCCACCATCGAATCCACCGCCATGCCCCGACGCCCTTCGTCGTCGAACACGAACTTGGCCGGGGGCGCCAGATCCAGATAGGTCCAGATCGGCCAGTGCTCGTCGTACAGATTCAGGTGCGGGTCGACTTCGACCAGTTCCATGTTCGCTTCCCAGAAGGCATCGACGGTTCCCACGTCTCGCCAGTAGCTCTGCGCCTTGGTTTGCACGTCGCGAAAAGGATAGCTCACGATGCGGTGGTTGCCGATCAGTGGCGGCAGGATATCCTTGGCGAAATCGTGGCTGGACTCCGCCGCGTCGGCGTCCTCGCTCAATCGTTCGAAGAGAAAATCGGTGTTGAAGACGTAAATCCCCATCGACGCCAGCGCCACATCCTCCCGGCCGGGCAGCGTTTCCGGCTCCTTGGGTTTTTCCGTGAACCGGGTGACCTCGTTGGCGTCGTTGGCTGTCAGCACCCCAAATTCCCCCGCCCGTTCGCGCGGGACCTCGACTGCCCCCACCGTGACATCCGCCTTGCTTTCGACGTGACGCGCCAGCAGCGGACCGTAATCCATCCGGTAGATTTGGTCGCCGGATAGGATCAACACGAACTCCGGCTCGTGCAGGCGGATGATATCCATGTTCTGGTAAACGGCATCGGCGGTGCCCCGGTACCACGAGGCGTCATCGGTGCGCTGCTGGGCGGGCAGCAGTTCCACGAATTCGCCGAATTCGCCCCGCAGGAACCCCCAACCGCGCTGGATGTGCTGGATCAGGGAATGCGCCTTATACTGGGTCAGCACGCAAACCCGCCGGATTCCCGAATTGATGCAGTTGGATAACGGAAAATCGATGATCCGATATTTCCCGCCGAACGGCGTCGCCGGTTTGGCGCGCCACTGCGTGAGGTGTTTGAGCCGGCTGCCGCGGCCTCCCGCCAAGATGAGCACGAGAGTTTTCCGGGTCAGTCGACTGACGAAACGTGAGGTGGTGGCGGCGCTCATGCGTTTGATATCCCTCTTTGCTATGATTTTCCCAAGTTCGGGTTCGGACGGCTGGATCGACGACCCGCCGGACGCCCGGCACCGGCCGGATGCCCAGACCCGATGTTATAACCTAAATATAGTATTCCGGATGCAGCCTATTGCCACTCACAGCGCCCGCGCCGACCCGGAGTACCCCGGCGTCCGGGAGGACCGGTTTTTCTGATGGCCGACTCCGAACCCGGCGGCGATAGCCCGACGCCAGCGCGAACGGCCGGCGAACAGATCATCGCTGACGCCGTTTTACTGGGCGAAGGACGCCACCCCGATCCCTTCGGGGTGCTCGGCCGCCACGGTCGCGCGGAGCGGGTCGTCATTCGCGCGTTTTGGCCGGGCGCCCGACAGGTCTATCTGGTCGATGTCGGCCAACCCCTGCAGCGTGTGGCGGAAACCGATCTGTTTGAATGGCAAGGGAAGGTGAGTTCCTTGGCCCCGCATTACCAACTGGCCTGGACCACCGCCGATGGCCGTCAGTTCGCGATGCACGACCCTTATTCCTTTTCCCCCCAGTTGACCTTGTACGACTTGCATTTGTTCAACGAGGGTCGCCACCTCCACGCCTACCGGATGATGGGGGCCCACCCGCGCTGGGTGGACGGCATCGCCGGCGTCCTGTTTTCGGTCTGGGCCCCCAACGCCGAACGGGTCAGCGTGGTGGGCGATTTCAACGCTTGGCAGGGCCTGTGCCATCCCCTGCGCCGGCGCGGCCATGTGTGGGAGTTGTTCGTCCCCGGCCTGACGGCGGGGCTGCGCTACCAGTTTGAAATCCGCGTCCGGGAAACCGGCGCTTTGTTGCGCAAGAGCGATCCTTACGGCCGCCTGTTCGAACGGCGGCCGGAGGTTTCCTCGATCGTCGCCGACAATGCCGCCTATTCCTGGCACGATGAAAGTTGGATGATGCGCCGGCGGCATCAAAACTGGTCGCAGACGCCGCTTTCCGTCTACGAGGTTCATTTGGCTTCATGGCAGCGGGATGGAGCCGGCGATTATCTGTCCTACCAGGAGTTGGCCCGGCGGCTGGTCGCTTACGTCAGTTCGCTGGGCTTCACCCACATCGAGCTGATGCCGGTCACCGAGCATCCGCTGGATGCCTCTTGGGGCTACCAGACCACCGGCTACTTCGCGCCGACCAGCCGCCACGGCGCGGCGAACGATTTTCGCTGGTTTGTGGATTACTGCCACCAAGCGGGTATCGGGGTCATTCTGGATTGGGTGCCCGGCCATTTTCCCAAGGATGCCCACGGTCTGGCCTGTTTCGATGGCACCTGCCTTTACGAGTATGAAGACCCGACCCGGCGCGAGCATCGCGGTTGGGGCACGCTGGTTTTCAATTACAACCGCACTCAGGTGAAGAATTTCTTGCTGGCGAGCGCTTGTTTCTGGCTGGAGGAATACCATCTGGACGGCCTGCGGGTGGATGCTGTCGCCTCAATGCTGTATTTGGATTACGCCCGCGAGTCCGGCGAATGGCGGCCCAACCCCTTCGGGGGCAACGAAAATCTGGAAGCGGCCGCCTTCTTGCGCGAGCTGAACGAATTCATTCACCGCCGCTATCAGGGCGTGCTGATGATCGCCGAAGAATCCACCGCTTGGCCGTTGGTGACCCGGCCCGCCTGGATGGGGGGGCTCGGCTTCGGGATGAAATGGAACATGGGCTGGATGCACGACACCCTGGAATATCTGACCCTCGATCCCGCTTTGCGCCGCCACCACCAGGAACTGCTGACGTTTGGGCTTCTTTATGCGTTTACCGAGAATTTCATGCTGCCGCTGTCTCACGACGAGGTGGTCCACGGCAAAGGGTCGCTGCTGGCGCGGATGCCGGGAGACCGGCGCCAGCGTTTTGCGAACCTGCGCCTGCTTTATTTGTATCTGTGGACTTACCCCGGAAAGAAATTTCTGTTCATGGGTAATGAATTCGCTCAGGGACAGGAATGGGATTTTGCCGGAGTGCTGGATTGGTCCTCGCTGGAACAAATGGAGTGTCGCGGCGTTCAGGCGCTGGTCCGCGATCTCAATGGTCTGTACCGGTCTCTGGCCAGCTTGCACGCTTGCGAGTTTTTCCAGGAAGGCTTCGAATGGCTGGATTGCCACGATCCCGCTCAGTCGGTGATCGTCTACCTGCGCCGGAGTGGCGAGCACCAAGCCGTGATCGTTTTCAATTTCGCCGCCACCGCCCGCACCGGTTATCGCGTGGGTGTGCCGCTGCCCGGACCCTACAAGGAAGCGTTGAATTCCGATGCGGCCCGCTACGGGGGTGGCGGTGGAATCAATGGCGAAATCTGCGCCCTCCCGGTTTTTCACATGGGACAACCGTGCTCCCTGCTGGTGAACTTGCCCCCTCTGACCGGGCTGGTGTTGACCCCCGTTCGGTTCGAGATGTTCGAGGGGGACGGCGATGGCTGAACGGGCCGGGCCGGTCTTGGAAGGCGGCGGCGTGTCTTTGCGGGAGGCCGCCGGGCGCGCGTTGCGCGATGGTCAAACGGCCGGTTTCGACGCTTTGGGCGGCGGTAACTTGGTAAGTGGCCACCATGTTTCCGCTTGGAGTGGCTATCCGTGAAATTGCAGCAACTGCGCTATCTGACGGCGATCGTCCGTAATAACCTGAACATTTCCGCCGCAGCGGAGAGTTTGTATACCTCTCAGCCGGGTATCAGCAAACAGTTGCGCCTGCTGGAAGAAGAACTGGGTGTAGAGCTGTTCAACCGTAACGGCAAGCACTTGACCGAAATCACCTCTATCGGGCAGCAGATTATACTGAAGGCTGAAACTATTTTGCGCGAAGTCAACAACATCCAGATTTTGGCCGAGGAGTATCGCGACGACCGCCGCGGCAGCTTGTCGCTGGCCACTACCCACACCCAGGCCCGTTACGCGCTGCCGCCCATCATCAAGGCGTTTCGGGAGCGCTATCCGGCGGTCAACCTGCAAGTGCACCAGGGCTCGCCAGCGCAGATCTCCGAACTGGTGCAATCGGGTGAAGTCGATTTCGCGATCGCCACCGAATCCCCGGAGCTGTTTGGAAATTTGGTTATGATGCCCTGCTACGTGTGGCACCGCTGCGTGCTGGTCCCTACCGGTCATCCGCTGACTCGGGTGGAGCGTTTGACGTTGCATGATGTGGCGCAATACCCGCTGGTGACTTATGTCTTTGGCTTTACCGGACGCTCGCAGCTGGACGAGGCGTTCCGCGGCGCGCATTTGAAGCCGAGCGTGGCTTTTACCGCGACCGACGCGGATGTGATCAAAACCTATGTCCGCTTGGGGATGGGCGTCGGGATCGTGGCCGGAATGGCCTACGATCCCAAGCAGGATCAGGATTTGGTGCGATTGGATGCCAGCCATCTGTTCCCGTCCAGCATCACGAAAATCGGTTTCAGGCGCGGTATGTTCTTGCGCCGTTATATGTATGATTTTATGGAGCTTTTTTCTGGGCATCTGCAACGCGAGCGCGTGCGTGCCGTCGAGCGGTTGCAGTCTGCCGAGGAAATCGCCGAGGTTTTTGAAGGGCTTGAGTTGCCGGTTAGGTGAGTTTTGGGTGATGCTTTTGGTTATACTAAAGGTGATGATATAATAAGAGCTGACGCAATGGAGCGAACCATCATGCCGGCCCCTACCCCATCAACGGTCCTGCTGAGGGCCGAACTACTGGCCAGTTACGATAGCTTGCTAGGACATCTGGATGAATGCTGCGCCCGCATCCGTCGCGACGCCACGCTGGCCGCCTGGGTGTCGCGCACCGAAGCCGAGATGCAAGACGCCGCCGACATGCGCTTCAAGGCGATTCAGCTCTATCGGGCGCTTTGGTACGAAGAGGCGCGGGATGGCCGGGAAACCCTCACCTGCCCCGGCATCGTCGGCGCCGGCCGGGAAACGCTCCTGGCCGCCTCTGCCTGCAATGCGGCCAAGGATCGCTTCAAGGCGGCGGTGTTGGCCCTCAAGTCCTTGGCGCGACCTGAAATGCGGGCGGCCATGACCGATCTGCACCGCCGTCAGGAAACGCTGGCGGTCGCCATGCGCCGCATGGGAGCCGCCCGCTTGAACCTCAAACAAGCCTACCGGCATATCCCGCTGCTTGATCAGCGTCCCCTAAAAATCGGTTTTACTTGGTCCAAGCAAGGGCGGGTGATCCAGCGCACCAGCCAGGCCACGGCTCGCCGGCTGCTGGAGCAACGGGTCGAGACGCCGCAAACCATTTTGGAATTACAGCGGCTCGCCCAGATGGGCGGCGATGAGATACTGGCGCGGGTCCGCGGCGTTTGCCCTCACCTGCGCGCCAATCTCGTCTTTGCGATCGAGGGCGGGTCGGGTGTGCGCCGCCGCCTCATGCAAGCGCCGCTGCCGATCTTGATACCGTTGCAACCCGGCCAAGCGCTGCCTGAATTCGTGCCGGTAGCCCCCGAACCACCGCTCGCCCCTCGGCTCCGACGGGCCGATGTACGCATCGAGGATGAACCCTTGCTTCCGTCGGTGCGCGTCCATCGCTATCGTGCGCCTTACCGCTGAGCGATCCGGTAGCAAAATTAAGATGATGGTATAAAAACCGAAAAAGACCGCTAGCATATTTTATGAAATGGATTCTATTGATAATAATCTAAATCATCTGCCGGGCGCGGTTTTATCGATTTGCGCGCGCTATATTTTAAGGTCGCTCTATTCCAAAAAAAACCGTTCATCAGGAACCCAGAAAATGTTATCACGCGCACGTGTATGGCCTGGCAAAGCGTATCCGCTCGGTGCGACCTGGGACGGCAAGGGCGTCAACTTCGCGCTCTTTTCCGCCCACGCCGAAAAAGTCGAACTGTGTTTGTTCGACTCCTCGGGCCAGCGTGAGATCGAACGCTTGGCGCTTCCTGAAAACACCGACCAAATCTGGCACGGCTATATCCCCGGCTTGTGGCCGGGCACCCTTTACGGCTATCGGGTTTCCGGGCCTTACCAACCCCAGCTCGGCCACCGCTTCAACCACCACAAGTTGCTGCTCGACCCCTACGCCCGCCAGTTCTACGGCGTGCTGCATCTGCGCGACGAACACTGCGGCTATCGCGTCGGAGACCCGAAAGCCGACCTGTCGTTCGACAATCGCGATAACAGCCGCGAAATGTTGAAATGCGTGGTCGTGGACACCAGTTTCAATTGGGAGGGAGATCGGCCGCCCGAAATCCCCTGGTCGAAAACGCTGGTTTATGAAACGCACCCCCGCGGCTTCACCATCCGCCACGAGGGCATCCCCCACCACTCGCGCGGCACCTTTGCCGGCCTGTCGCACCCCGAAATCATCAAGTACCTCAAAGCGCTCGGCATCACCTCCGTCGAGTTGATGCCGGTGCACGCCTTCGTGGACGACCGCTTTTTGGCCGATCGCGGCTTGCGCAATTACTGGGGCTACAACACGCTGTGCTTTTTTGCGCCCGAACCCCGTTACTTGAGCAGCGGCGAGCTGGCCGAATTTAAAACCATGGTCAAACACCTGCACGATGCCGGGATCGAAGTGCTGCTGGACGTGGTTTACAACCACACCGCGGAAGGCAACGAGCTGGGACCGACCCTCAGCTTCCGGGGTATCGACAACGCTTCCTACTACCGTCTCCACCCCGACAACCGCCGCTTTTACATCAACGACACCGGCTGCGGTAATACGCTCAACATCACCCATCCGCGGGTTTTGCAGATGGTGATGGACAGCTTGCGCTACTGGGTCGATGAGATGCATGTCGATGGCTTCCGCTTCGATCTGGCGGTGACTTTGGGCCGCGAAGAACACGGCTACGACCGCCGGGGAGGATTTTTCGACGCGATCCGACAAGAACCCGCCTTCGCGGCGGTCAAGGTGATCGCCGAACCCTGGGATATCGGTCCGGGCGGCTATCAGCTCGGCGGGTTTCCGGCCGGCACCGCCGAATGGAACGATCGCTTTCGCGACACCACCCGCCGGTTCTGGCGCGGTGACGACGGTATGCTGGCGAAGCTGGCGCCCAACCTGCTGGCGTCCAGCGACCTGTTCGAGCACGACCGCCGCCGCCCGTGGGCTTCTATCAACTACGTCGCCAGCCACGACGGCTTCACCCTGGCCGATCTGGTCAGCTATAACGACCGCCACAACGAGGCCAACGGCGAACAAAACCGGGACGGCCACCCCTACAATTTCAGCAACAATCACGGCGCCGAGGGGCCGAGCAACGACCCGGCCATCCAGAAAATCCGCCAGCGCCAGCGCCGCAACCTGCTGGCGACCTTGCTGCTGTCGCAAGGCACCCCCATGCTGCTGGCCGGCGATGAATTCGGCCGCAGCCAGCGCGGCAACAACAATGCCTACTGTCAGGACAACGA
>DPWB01000168.1 GCA_003527885.1 Candidatus Competibacteraceae bacterium | reverse complement strand
AGGAATTGCGAGTAGGACATCTGGGCGGATGGCGCCACCTTGGGTCCGAAGCTGTTGAACACGGACATCAGCACGACCGCGATGACCACCCACAAGAGGATATTTTTTACCATATCGTTCAAGGCATCTACCTCAACGCTGCAAGACAAAACTGAGAGCCTTCACCGCCCGATCCCGCATTATCCACAGGAAATCGTTATAAAGGCGAATTTTTTAGACCGGTCCCCCCGCGATAGTTCCTGGCCAACAGATACTGCTCCGCGCTGCGCGCGCGCGACGCTTTGGGCTTGCGCGCCACGACCGTGGCGAACGCCTCGCGCAGGCCTTTCAAGAAGGAATCCAAGCCCTCGCCCTGAAAAACCTTCACCAGAAAACCGCCGCCGGGCCGCAAGCAGACCCGGGCGAAATCCAACGCCAGTTCGGCCAGGTACATGGTGCGCGGCTGGTCGACCGCCTTGATGCCACTGGTATTGGGGGCCATATCGGAAATTACAAGGTCCACCGGCCGGCCGGATAATTCTCGCAACAACCGTTCCAGCACCACGCCCTCGCGAAAATCGCCCTCTAGGAATACAACTCCCGGCATCGGTTCCACCGGCAGCAGATCCAAGGCGATGACGGCGCCCTTCGCGCCGACCAGCCGGGCCGCGAGCTGCGACCAGCCACCGGGGGCAGCCCCCAGGTCGACCACGGTCATACCGGGCTGCAACAAGCGGTCTTTTTCCTGAATTTCCAGCAGTTTGTAAGCTGCCCGAGACCGGTAGCCCTCCTCGCGGGCGCGGAGCACATACTCATCGGTGAAATGCTCCCGCAACCAGCGGGCGCTGCTCTTGCTACGAGCCATCTGAACCGAGCTTCCGCTCTCGGGCGAGCTTCGCCACCACCCGTCGCACGCGCGTCACGATCCACGCCATGCCCAGCAGCCCGTAGCTCAGCAACAACAGGAATTGCAGCCTCAAATCACCCGTCACCCGGCCCTGCACCAGCAGCAGCAACCCTCCCACCGTCAGGATGACCCCTAAATCCAGTTTTACCTCGTTCAACGGGCTCGGGGCTACCGTCAGGCCCTTACCCTTGGTTAAACTGTCTGAACCTTTCACCCTACTCGACATTCTCGTGTTCGCCCTCACCAGTCCACAAAAACGCCACCTCAAAGCCTTGGCCCACTCCCGCAAGCCGGTCGTCATCATCGGCGAAGCGGGCCTCAGCCCGTCAGTCATGCGCGAAATCCTGCTGGCGCTGGACCATCACGAGCTGATCAAAATCAGGGTCAATGCCGGGGATCGCGAGGCCCGTGAAGCGCTGATCGCGGAGATTTGCGCGACCGCGGAAGCGACGCTGGTCCAACGGATCGGTCACATCGCGACGCTGTTTCGCCGTAACTTGGAAACGCCGCGCGTCGACTTGCCCTGACGGAACCGATCAGGCGCCTTCAGCCGAACAGCGCTCGACCGTAACCCGTTCACAGCGCGAGCACCAGTGCGGCAGCGCCGAATCCGACGGACAGGGAATGGGGAAATGGTGCTGGTGGTGGGACTCGAACCCACAAGCCGGGCTAACGGCGCAGGATTTTAAGTCCTGTGTGTATACCATTCCACCACACCAGCAACAGTAAAATTTGGAGGCTAGGGTCGGAATCGAACCGGCGTCCACGGCTTTGCAGGCCGCTGCATGACCACTCTGCCACCTAGCCCTGCGCTGCAGCAATACCCCGGCTATCGAAAACGGCCGGGGATACAAAAAAGCCCCGAGAATTCGGGGCTTTTTATAGTTGGAGCGGGAAACGAGACTCGAACTCGCGACCCCAACCTTGGCAAGGTTGTGCTCTACCAACTGAGCTATTCCCGCTGCGTGAATCCGTTATTTTAGTAGAAAAAAATACTCCGTCAAGCCTCTCCACAACGCAGCACCGACCACGCCGCCAACAGATAGTGCAGCATCGACCAAAGCGTCAGCGCCGCCGCGACCACCAACAAGCCCATGCCCACCTCCAGCGTCGGAAAAAACCACAAGGGCTCCCGATACAACAACAGCAGCACGGCCACCATCTGGGCGGTGGTCTTGATTTTACCGACCGTCGAGACCGCCACCCGCGCGTGCTTGCCCAGTTGCGCCATCCATTCCCGCAAGGCCGAAATGGCGATTTCACGCCCGATGATGATGGCGGCGGCGACCGCCATCAACGGGGTAGGAATCGCCTGCACCAACAGCACCAGAGCCGCCGCGACCATCAGCTTGTCGGCGACCGGGTCCAGAAATGCGCCGAAAGCCGAGGTCAGCCCGAGCCGGCGCGCCAGATAACCGTCCAGCCAATCGGTCAGCGCGGCCAGCCCAAACAAGGCGCTACACAAAAGATTAGCTCCCCGGAACGATAGGAAGAACACGGCCACGAAAACCGGGATCAGGGCGATCCGCAACAGGGTCAGCCAGGTGGGCAAGTTCAAATACATGCTCGCCGCGCTCAGCCTTCGCCATGGAAGGCGTCGTAAATCCGCTGCGCCAGTTCGGCGTTGACGCCATCGACTTGGGCGATATCCTCGATGCCGGCCCGCGACAATTGTTTCAGCCCGCCAAATTGCTTGAGCAGCGCCTGACGGCGCTTGGGTCCAATACCGGGGATACTGTCGAGCGCGGAGGTCGTACGCGCCTTGGCCCGCCGCCGCCGGTGGCCGGTGATGGCGAAGCGGTGCGCTTCATCGCGAATCTGCTGCACTAAATGCAGGGCGGCCGAATCGGCGGACAGTATGATGGGGCGGTTCTCGTCGAACAAGTAAAGGGTCTCCAGGCCCGGCTTGCG
>DPWB01000038.1:4210-12044 GCA_003527885.1 Candidatus Competibacteraceae bacterium | reverse complement strand
CAAGGTCAATTTCTCCGGCAAGACCTACAACGCCGTGCAGTACGGCATCAAGCCCGACACCGGCGAGATCGACTACGAGGAAGTTGAAGCGCTGGCGCTGGAGCATCGGCCCAAGATGGTCGTGGCCGGTTTTTCGGCCTATTCGCTGATCATCGACTGGGCGCGCTTCCGGGCCATCGCCGATAAGGTCGGGGCGTATTTCTTCGTCGATATGGCCCATGTGGCCGGGCTGGTCGCGGCGGGCCTGTACCCGAACCCGGTGCCGATCGCCGATGTGGTCACCACCACCACCCACAAAACCCTGCGCGGCCCGCGCGGCGGTTTGATCCTGTGTCGCTCGAATCCCGATCTGGAGAAGAAGTTTAATTCGATGGTCTTTCCCGGTATCCAAGGCGGCCCGCTGATGCACGTTATCGCCGCCAAGGCGGTGGCCTTAAAGGAGGCGCTGCAACCGGAATTCAAGACCTACCAGCAGCAGGTGGTCAAGAACGCCAAGGCGATGGCGGCGGTGTTCCAACAGCGCGGCTACCAGGTCGTCTCCAACGGCACCGAAGACCATTTATTCCTGCTCAGCCTCATCGACAAGGGTCTGACCGGCAAGGCCGCCGATGCCGCGCTGGGAGCGGCCGGCATCACGGTCAACAAGAACTCGGTGCCCAACGACCCGCAATCGCCGTTCGTGACCAGCGGCATCCGCATCGGTACGCCCGCCGCGACCACGCGCGGCTTCAAGGAAGCCGAGATGGAGTCTATCGCCAACTGGATCTGCGACATCCTCGACGACATCAAAAACCCGGCCGTGATTGAGCGGGTCAAGGCGCAAGCCGCCGGGTTGTGCGCGCGTTTCCCGGTCTACGGGAAATAGCGGGAAAGCAACGCTCGCCGTTGCCTCCAGCGCGACGGCGAGAATTCCCCCTGGCAACAAGACGCACCGAACGCGAGCACCGCGGAGCGACGTCATGGCACTGAGTGTTTTCGATCTGTTCAAAATCGGTATCGGGCCATCCAGCTCGCACACGGTTGGTCCGATGCGGGCCGCCCTGGAATTCGCCACCGGACTGAAGCGGGTGGGGCTGCTGGAACGGGTTCATGCGGTCAAGGCCGATCTCTACGGCTCGCTCGGCGCGACCGGCAAGGGGCACGGCTCGGACAAAGCCGTGCTGCTCGGTCTGGAAGGCGACGCGCCGGACACCGTGGACACCGAGTCGGTGGACGCCCGGCTGAAAGCGGTGCGCGACGCCCGTCGCCTCAAACTGCTGGGGGTGCACGACATCGAGTTCCGGGAAAAGGAACACCTGGTCATGCACCGGCGGGAGTCGCTGCCGTTCCACCCCAACGGAATGCGCTTCACCGCGTTTGACGCCGATGGCGGCACGCTGAGCAACAAGGTCTATTACTCGGTGGGCGGCGGTTTCGTGGTCAACGAAGAGGCGGCCGGGGCCGACCGCATCGTGGAAGACCAAACGCTCCTGGCCTATCCCTTCAAGACCAGCGCCGACCTGATGCGGCTGTGCGAGGAAAACCGGATTTCCATCAGCCAACTGATGTTGGAGAACGAAAAAAGCTGGCGGCCGGAGGCCGAGACGCGCGCGGGCCTGCTGAAAATCTGGAACGTGATGCAGGAGTGCGTGCGCGCCGGCATCAGCAAGCAGGGCATCATGCCGGGCGGCCTCAAGGTGCGCCGCCGGGCCGCCGACCTGTACCGCGCGCTGGTGAGCCGGCCCGAGGCCAACCTGCGCGATCCGTTGACGGTCATGGATTGGGTCAACCTGTACGCGCTGGCGGTGAACGAACAAAACGCCACCGGCGGGCGGGTGGTCACCGCGCCGACCAACGGCGCCGCAGGCATCGTTCCGGCCGTGCTGCACTACTACACCCGCTTCGTCTGGAACGCCAGCGACGACGGCGTGGGGCGTTTCCTGCTCACCGCCGCCGCCATCGGCATTCTCTACAAGGAAAACGCTTCGATCTCCGGCGCGGAGGTGGGCTGCCAGGGCGAAGTCGGCGTGGCCTGCTCGATGGCGGCGGGCGCGCTGGCCGAAGTGCTGGGCGGCACCGTGCAACAGGTCGAAAACGCCGCCGAAATCGGTATGGAGCACAATCTCGGTCTGACCTGTGATCCGGTCGGCGGCCTAGTGCAGGTACCCTGCATCGAGCGCAACGCCATGGGGTCGATCAAGGCGATCAATGCCGCCCGGATGGCGCTGCGCGGCGACGGCAAGCATTTCGTGTCGCTCGACAAGGTGATCAAGACCATGCGCGAGACCGGCGCAGACATGAAGACCAAATACAAAGAAACCGCCCGCGGCGGCCTCGCCGTCAACATCATCGAGTGCTAGCGCGGCGCGGGACCGGACTCCACTTATCTTGGACCACGATCATGAGCACAAACGACTCTCTCTCACGGACTCCGCTGTACAACCTGCACGTCGAACTCGGCGCCAAGATCGTACCCTTCGCCGGTTACGAAATGCCGGTGCAGTACCCCTCCGGCATTATCAAGGAGCACAACCACACCCGCACCCGGGCCGGCCTGTTTGACGTGTCGCACATGGGTCAGGTGCGCCTGTCCGGCGCGGGCGCGGCGGCGGCGCTGGAGACGCTGGTTCCGGTCGATGTCGTCGACCTGCCCGCCGGCAACCAGCGTTACGCCCTGTTCACCAACGAGCAAGGCGGCATCCTCGATGACCTGATGGTCGCCAACAGCGGCGATGATTCCTTGTTCGTGGTGGTCAACGCCGCCTGCAAACAGCAGGATATCGCC
Source organism: Candidatus Competibacteraceae bacterium (assembly GCA_003527885.1). GTDB lineage: Bacteria > Pseudomonadota > Gammaproteobacteria > Competibacterales > Competibacteraceae > Competibacter_A. The sequence goes on along the minus strand of DPWB01000038.1, from coordinate 9,280 downwards.
CACATGAAGGCGCACCTGTCCGACCGCTGCAACGTGGAGGAGCTGGCCGACCGCGGGCTGCTGGCGATTCAGGGTCCAGCGGCGGCGGCGGTGATGGCGCGGCTGGCCCCCGAAACCGGCAAGATGCTGTTCATGGATCACGGTCAGGTCAAGCTGGTCGGCGTGCCGTGTTTTATCAGCCGTTCCGGCTACACCGGCGAGGATGGCTACGAGATTTCGGTGCCCGCCGAGAAAACCGAGGAACTCGCCCGTCTGTTGCTCGCACAACCGGAAGTCGCGCCGATTGGTTTGGGTGCGCGCGATTCGCTGCGTTTGGAGGCCGGACTATGCCTATACGGTCACGACATCGACACCACCACTACCCCGGTCGAAGGCAGTCTGCTGTGGGCGCTGTCCAAGCCGCGCCGCCGCGATGGCTCTCGGCCCGGTGGCTATCCTGGCGCCGAAATCATCCTGGGGCAGATCGCCAACGGTGTCGCGCGAAAGCGCGTCGGCTTGCTGCCCAAGGGCAAGATGCCGGTGCGCGACGGCGCCGAGCTGATGGACAGCAGTGGCCGTAGGGTCGGCAAGATAACCAGCGGCGGCTTTGGTCCAACCCTGGGCGGTCCGGTGGCGATGGGCTATGTCGAAACCGCGCTGGCCAAGATCGGCACCGCGCTCGACGCCATGGTGCGCGACAAGCCGGTGCCGGTCGAAGTCGCCAAGACGCCGTTTGTACCGCAGCGTTATTACCGGGGTTGATGCGCTGACCGGCCAAGAACCCGCCAACCACTGACCCTGTAGGAAAGCCCGGTTTTTCTCGCTGATGACAACGAATAGAAAGGAGAAAACCTCATGTCAACCAGCACTGTAGCAACTTCCGACGAGTACCGCTGTCCCGGCAGCGTGCTTTTAGGCATGTGCATCGGCGTATCTCTCTACTGGCTGTTCGCCATGTCGATGGGCGCGCTGCTGCCGAGCATCGCCGCGACCATGGGCGTACCGTCCACCGACCCGAACCTGGGTTTGGCCTCCAGCATGGCGGGGCTGGTGGCGGGCATCTGCATCGTCCCGGCCGGCGGGCTGGCGGATCGCTACGGGCGCGTGCTGCTGACGCGCATCGGTTTGGGCATCGGACTGATCGGCATGTTGCTGGCCGGTTTGGCCCCCAACATGCCGATGCTGATCGCGGGCCGGTTTTTTCAGGGACTCGCCTCGTCCATCATCATGCCCGCCACCCTGGCGCTGGTCAGGGTTTACTACAACGACGCCGACCGCCCCCGCGCCATCAGCCTCTGGTCGATGTCCACCTTCGGCGCCGCCAGCGTGTCCAGCCTGTTCGGCGGGCTGGTCGCCACCTATATCGGCTGGCGCTGGGCTTTCCTGCTGGCCGTCCCCTGTATCTTCGTCGCCTTCTGGCTGCTGCGCGGGGCGCCGGAGCGGAAAGCGGCCAGCAACCCGGACGAGCGATTCGATACCCTGGGCTTCGCGGCGTTGATCGTCGGCTTCCTGGCCCTCAATCTGTTCGTCTCCAAAGGTAATGCTTGGGGATGGACCAATCCGACCACCGTGGGCGCGCTCGCCTTCTTCGTAGCAGCGATGGCGCTGTTCGTTCCCAACGAGCTGCGGCACCGATCGCCCATCGCGGATCTGCGGATGTTCAAGAGCAAGATATTCACTGGCGCGGTGGTGGCCAACCTGTTCATCAACTCGCTGATCGGCATTCTGTTCGTGATTCAAACCTACCTCCAGAAAGGGCGCGGCCTGACGCCGATGGGAGCGGCGCTGCTGACTCTGGGTTATGCCGTTACCGTGGTCACCATGATCCGGGTGGGCGAAAAGATCAGCCTGCGCACCGGGCCGCGCCTGCCGATGGTGCTGGGCGCCCTCTGCTTCTTGGTCATGGTGCTCCTGCTATCCATGACTTCCATCACCGACAATACGCTCTACTTCATCTTGGTGTTCGTCGGCTTGGCCGCCCAAGGCGTCGGCCTCGGCATGTTCGCCACGCCGGCGACCGGCGCGGCGATCAACGCGGCGCCACCGGACAAGGCCGGCGTGGCCGGCGGCATCTTCAAGATGGCCAGCTCGCTCGGCGGCGCGTTCGGCATCGCCGTCCATCTGGCCATCTACGGGGCCGTGGCGGCGAGCACGCAAGGCAACTTGCACGCGGCCGCCATGTACAGCATCGGCTCCGGCGTCGTCGCGACGCTGCTGGCGGCCCTGGCCGCTTTCGTGCTGGTGCCCGGAAAGAAATAGGCCACCTGCGCTTTGTATTGCTGTCTTGACGGAATACCCAACGCCTCCCCAGCCTTCGCGGGGAGGCGTTTTTGTTTTGATTCGGCGCTTACAATTCCCGCAACGCTCGCCAAGGCGGCTGATTCAAGGCCGAACGCGCGCCGAACAACCCGGCCAGCCCGACGCCCACCACGCCGGCACCCGCACCTAACAGCCAGACCCACGGATTCCAGCGATAGGGAAAATCGAACACCTGCACGGCGAGCACGAAGCTCACCACAGTCGCGGCGGCGGCGGCCAACACCCCAGCCAACAACCCCAACGTGGCGAACTCGGCCAGCAGGCTTTCCCGCACCACCGCCTGACGCGCGCCCAAGGTGCGCAGCACGGCGCTCTCGAACCGCCGCTCGTCCTGGGTGGCTTGAATCGCCGCGTACAGCACTACCAGCCCGGCTGCCAAAGTGAACAAAAACACGTATTCGACGGCGACGATCACCCGATCCATGATCTCGCGGACCTTTCCCATCAGGGCGTCCACATCGATGACCGTCACCGATGGATAGTGGCGGACCAACTCCGCCAGCAGCGGTTTCTGGTCCTTAGGCAAATGAAAGCTGGTGATCCAAGTCGCCGGATAAGCGTCCAGCAGGCCGGGCGGGAACAGCACGAAGAAATTCACCCGGAACGAATCCCATTCGACGCTGCGCAGGCTCGCCACCTTGGCGTCCAAGCTCTGCCCGGCCACTTGAAATCGCAAAGTGTCCCCCAGCGCGATGCCCAAAGTCTGCGCCAAACCCTGCTCCACCGAGGCAAGGCCCTGACCCCGCTCCGCGGCAGTCCACCAGCGGCCGGCGACAATGCGGTTATCCGCCTGCCAGCGTTCGGTCCAGGACAGGTTGAATTCCCGTTCTACCAACCCCTTGGCGCGCGGGTTGTCGTAATCGTCCGGTCCCACCGCGCGACCGTTGATGGCGTTCAAGCGACCGCGCACCATCGGAAACAGCTCGATGCCATTCAAGCCCCGTTGGCGCAGAAAATCCCCGACCGCCGTGACCTCGCCGGGCTGGATGTTGACCAAAAAATGATTGGGTGCATCGGCCGGCAGGCTGGAGCGCCAACTGGCCAGCAAATCGGTGCGCACCAGGGTCAGCACCAGCAACGCCATCAAGCCCAAACCCAGCGCCACCACCTGCGCCGCGCTACCGGGACCGCGCCGGGCGATGTTGGCCAAGCCGAACCGCCACGCCACCCCGACCCGGCCGCGCAACAGATTCAGCGCCTTCACCAAGCCCCAGGCCGCCAGCGACAGTACGATGACCGTTCCGGCCACCCCGGCGCAGACGTACAGCGCCAGCCGCCATTCGCCCGCCTGCCAGGCCAGCAAGGCAACGCTCGCCAGCGCGGCGGGACCGTACAACGCCAGCAAGCGCGGGTCGACCGGGCCGAGATCGCGCCGCAGCACCCGTAACGGCGGCACTTCCCGCAGTCGCAGCAACGGCGGTAAGCCGAAACCGAGCAAGGTGATCAAGCCCGTCAGCGAGGCCGGCAGCAGTGGCCGCCAAGACGGCGAGGGCAATTCGGCCCGGCTGACCAGTGGGCCGAGCACCCCACTCAACCCATATTGCGCGATATAACCGACCACCGAACCCGCCGCGCCGGCGGCGGCCGCCAGCAGCAGCAGTTCGAGCACGAACAGCCGGGTGACTAAAGGCTGGGTTGCGCCGACGCAGCGCAGAATGGCGACGCTATCCCAATGGCGGGCGGCGAAGCGCCGGGCGGCGATGGCCACCCCCACCCCGGCCAAAATCACGCTGACCAGCGCCGCCAGATTCAGAAAGCGTTGCGCCCGCTCCAAGGCGACCCGCAGCTCGGCGCGGGCATCCCGCACGCCTTGCAGTTTTTCGCCCGTTTTCAATACGGGTCCAGCCCAGGTTCTAAAAGCCTGCAAGGCCGCCGGCTCCCCGGCCAGCAGCAGCCGGCACTCGACCCGACTGCCGCGCTGGATCAAGCCGGTCGAGGGGATATCGGCCAGATTCACCAGCAAGCGCGGGGCGAGGCTGAACAGATCGCCGGCCCGATCCGGCTCGTAGGCCAGCACCTGTCCGATCCGAAAGCCGCGGGAGCCGAGGTTGACCGAACCCCCGACCTGCAAACCGAGCGTCTGTAGCAGGCGCTCGTCCAGCCAGACCTGACCGGGTTCGGGAATACCGGTCACGCTGCGGGCGGGTCCGAACGGTTGGTCGCTGACTTGCAACGCGCCGCGCAGCGGATAGCCGGGACCGACCGCCTTGACTTCGGCCAACTGGGTGAGATCGCCGGAAACGACCACGCTGCGGAAATTGAGAATGTCGGCCACCGCCAAGCCCTGCTGGCGCGCCGTTTCCGCCAGGGTCGGCTGCAAGGGGTTCGAGGACGATACCGCGAGATCGGCGCCCAGCAGTTCGCTGGCCTTGTGCTCCATCGCCTGCTGGATGCGGTCGGCGAAGAAACCGACGGCGGCGACGCTGGCCACCGCGATCAACAGCGCGACCGCCAGCACCCGCAATTCGCCCGCCCGCCAGTCGCGGCGCAGCGCCCGCAGCGCCATCCGCAGCAGCGCCGGCCATCGCGGGGACGGGGCGGCGACCAAACCCTTTTCGGTAGCCATGCGCTAGCGGCCTCCCGCCCTATGGCTTTCGCCCCGCAGCCGCCCGTCGTCCAGTTCCAGAGTCCGGTCGCAATAGGCCGCCAGTTCGGGGTCGTGCGTGACCAGGATCAAGGTCGCACCCTGTTCGCGGTTGAGCGAAAACAGCAGCTCGATGATACGGTGGCCGGTCTTTTGGTCGAGGTTGCCGGTCGGCTCATCGGCAAACA
>DPWB01000038.1:0-3876 GCA_003527885.1 Candidatus Competibacteraceae bacterium | reverse complement strand
TGCGTGGGATAATGGCGGGCGCGGGCCTTGAGCCCGACCCGATCCAGCACATCCAGCGCCACTCGGCTGGCCTCGGTCTGGCCGGCCAACTCCAGTGGCAGCATGACGTTTTCAAGCGCGGTCAACCCGACCAGCAGCTGGAACGACTGAAACACGAAGCCGACCCGCCGCGCCCGCAACAGGGCGCGGCCGTCTTCGTCCAGGCTACCGAGATCGACCCCGGCCAGCCACACGCGCCCGCCGCTGGGGGTATCCAGACCCGCCAGCAAACCGAGCAACGTCGACTTGCCGGAGCCGGACGCCCCGACCACCGCCACGCTCTCACCGCGCTCGATCGTGAAGTGGATGTCATCCAGGATGAGCAGCGGGCCTTCCGGGCTGACGACTTGCTTGCGCAAGCTTTCGACCCGCACCATGCAGTCCGTTTGATTGTCTGATTGTGGCGCGGCGGTTACGCTAGCGCCGCTGCCCGCCGTTTGATCACTCTCCACCCGCATGGCTCCATTCTCCCATGATCGAACCCAATAACTTGAAACCGCTCTTCACGATAGTGTTCTGGCTGAGCGCTCTGCTTTGCGTTGCTCCGGCTCGCGCCGAGGCCCCGGTGCTGCTGGTGCTGGGCGACAGCTTGAGCGCCGGCTACGGCTTCCCCGTCGAGCGCGGCTGGGTCAGTTTGCTGCAACGCCGGCTGGCGGAGCGCGGCTACCCGCAGCGGGTCGTCAACGCCAGTATCAGCGGCGACACCACCAGCGGCGGCCTGAGCCGGTTGCCGGCGGCGCTGGAGCGCGAACGCCCCGCCATCATCATTTTGGAGCTGGGCGCCAACGACGGGCTGCGCGGCCAATCGCCCGCGACCATCAGCGACAATCTGGCGCGGCTGATCGAGCTGTCCCAGAAAGCCGGCGCGCGCGTGCTGCTGGCCGAAATGCGGATTCCGCCGAATTATGGCCCTTCCTACACGCAAAAGTTTCAGGCGATGTTCGGCGATCTGGCCCGACGCTACACTATCGCCTTGATCCCCTTCCTGCTCGATGGCGTGGCGGGCGATCCGACCTTGACGCAAGACGATGGGATACACCCGCGCGCCGAGGCGCAGCAGCGGATTCTGGATAACGTCTGGCCGACGCTGGAACAAGCCTTGAAGTGAAGCCGCCCCTTCGAAAATGCCGCCGTTAGAATGATGTCAAGCGCTCGATCAATTGGGCCTGTTGCGGATACTGCTGAAGCAGCATTTGCCGGTCCGCCAACTCGAAATCGGCGAAGTCGAAACCGGGCGCCACGGTACAACCCACCAGGCTAAAACCGTTGGGGTCGTCGACCGTGGCCCCGAACCAACAACCGGCGTGCGTCACCTGGCACAGGTGCTGGCCGGCGCTCGGGTTGGAGCCCAAGCGCCAGGCCACATACTGATTCCCGCGATCCAACATGTGTACGGTCAGCGGCGAACCCAGATAGAAATGCCAGAGCTCGTCGGATTTCAAGCGGTGCAACCGAGAATGCTGCTCGCCTTTCAACAGGTAGTAAATGGCGGTCACCACCGGCCGCGCTCCGTCGTGATCGGGCAGCACATCGGCTGGAATATGCCACGCGGCGGTATAGATACGTCGGAAATAGCCCCCTTCGGGATGCGGTTCGAGCCGTAAATGGGCGATCCAGTCGTCGGCGTTCATGCCCCACGGTCCCCGCAGACCGGACACGCCGGGTCGCGTCGTACCCTCATCGTCCGCCAGTCCATGCGGGCGGCGTCCAGCAGCAGCAGCCGACCGTCGAGCGGTTCGCCGAGGCCGGTTAACACCTTGATCGCTTCCAGCGCCTGGATACTCCCGATGATCCCGACGAGCGGGGCCAACACGCCGGTCTGGGCGCAGCTTTCGGGATTCAAGTCGGCGTCGCGGTACAGGCAGCGATAACAGGCCCCTTCCCCTCCTGGACGCCAGACCAGCACTTGCCCTTCCAGGCGGATTGCCGCCCCGGACACCAGCGGCGTTCCCGCGCGAACACAGGCGGCGTTGAGCGCCAGCCGGGTCGGCAGGTTGTCGCAAGCATCCACCACCACGGCGGCGGCCGCGACCTGTTGCGACAACTCCGCATCAGCCAGCGCTGTTGGGACAGCGGCCACTTCGACCCGCGGATTGAGGGCCAACACGCTATCGCGGGCCGATTCCACCTTCAACCGGCCGATGTCCGCCGTGCGGTGGATGATTTGCCGTTGCAAATTGGACAGATCGACCCGGTCGAAATCGACCAGCGTCAAGCGCCCGACCCCGGCCGCCGCCAGATACAACGCCACCGCCGAACCCAAGCCGCCGAGACCGACGATCAGCACATGGGATCGCCGCAGCCGTTCCTGGCCCTCGATGTCGAATTGCGGCAGCAGAATCTGCCGGCTGTAACGCAACAACTCATCGTCGGTCATGCGGTGGCCTCGCGCCGGGATCGCCAAAGGTTGATTGTAGCCGGCTAACAGTTGGATCGCCCTCGCCGGCAAGCTGATAAACTTCAGCCCACTATGCTGACCCTACGCCAACTGTCCCTGCAACGCGGCGGCAAACCGCTGTTTGATAACACCTCGCTGACCGTTTATCCCGGCTGGAAAGTCGGCTTGATCGGCGCTAACGGTTCCGGTAAATCCAGCCTGTTCGCGCTGCTGCTCGATGAACTGCATCAAGATTCCGGCGATCTCGACCGGCCGCCGCGCTGGGTCGTCGCCCACGTCGCCCAGGAAACGCCGGCCTTGACGGTTCCCGCGTTGGAGTACGTGCTGGACGGCGATGCCGAACTGCGCCGGATCGAGCGCGAATTGCACGCCGCCGAAGCCGCGCACGACGGCGCCCGCCAAGCCGAGCACCACGCCCGTTTCGAGGCCATCGACGGTTACAGCGCCCGCGCCCGCGCCGGCAAGTTGATGGACGGTCTCGGTTTCGGCCCCGACCAACTGGAACGGCCGGTCGCCGAATTTTCCGGCGGTTGGCGGGTGCGGCTGAATCTGGCCCAAGCGCTGATGTGCCGCTCAGACCTGCTGTTGCTGGACGAACCGACCAACCATCTCGATCTCGACGCCGTGCTGTGGCTGGAACAGTGGTTGCGCGCGTATCCGGGCACGCTGCTGCTGATTTCCCACGACCGCGATGTATTGGATAACGCGGTCGATCATATCGCCCACATCGAGCAACGTCAGATCACGCTGTACAGCGGCAACTATGCGGCTTTCGAAGACCAGCGCGCCGCCCGCCTGGCCTTACAGCAAGCGGCTTACGCGAAGCAACAGCGCGAGATCGCCCACCTGGAAAGCTTCATCAGCCGCTTTCGCGCCAAGGCGACCAAGGCCCGACAGGCGCAGAGCCGGATCAAGGCGTTGGAGCGGATGGAGCGGATCGCCGCCGCCCATGTCGATTCGCCGTTTGAGTTCCGGTTCGCCGATGCGGGCCGGCTGCCGAATCCGCTGCTGGCGGTCGAAAAAGTCGCGGTCGGTTACGGCGAGCGGCGGGTGCTGGAGAACGTCAAGCTGACCGTCCATCCCGGCACCCGTCTGGGTTTACTGGGGCCGAACGGCGCGGGCAAATCGACGTTGATCAAGCTGCTGGCTGGTTTGTTGTCGCCGCTGGCCGGACGGATCGAGACCGGCCAAGGCTTGGCTGTCGGCTATTTTGCCCAGCAGCAGTTGGAGCAATTGCGGCCCGACTGGAGCGCGCTGCGGCATCTGCAACAGTCGGACGGGCGCGCCACCGACCAGCAGTTGCGGGATTTTATCGGCGGTTTCGGCTTTAACGGCGACCGGGCGCTGGAGCCGGTCGCGCCCTTTTCCGGCGGCGAGAAAGCGCGGCTGGCGCTGGCGCTGCTGGTTTGGCAGCGGCCGAACCTGCTGCTGCTGGACGA
>DPWB01000341.1:2394-2702 GCA_003527885.1 Candidatus Competibacteraceae bacterium | reverse complement strand
TCACCCGCACGGCGACACCGCCGTCTACGACACCATCGTCCGCATGGCCCAACCGTTTTCGTTGCGCTACATGCTGGTGGACGGCCAGGGGAATTTCGGTAGCATCGACGGCGACGCGCCGGCGGCGATGCGTTACACCGAAGTCCGCATGTCGCGGATCGCCCACGAGCTGCTGGCCGATCTCGACAAGGAAACGGTCGATTTCGTCCCCAATTACGACGAATCGGAACGCGAACCCACCGTTTTTCCGACCCGGCTGCCCAATTTGTTGGTCAACGGCGCGTCCGGCATCGCCGTGGGCATGGCCA
>DPWB01000341.1:0-2246 GCA_003527885.1 Candidatus Competibacteraceae bacterium | reverse complement strand
GCCACCAACATCCCGCCGCACAATTTGGGCGAAGTGGTGGACGCTTGCACCGCGCTGATCGACGACCCCACCTTGACCGTCGCGCAGCTCATGCGCCACGTTCCGGGGCCGGATTTTCCGACCGCCGGGCTGATCAACGGCGCGCGCGGTATCCGCGACGCTTACGAAACCGGCCGGGGCCGGGTGCAGATGCGCGCCCGCACCGAGATCGAAACCGACGAGGTGCGCGGCCGGCAGGCCATCATCGTCACCGAATTGCCCTATCAGGTGAACAAGGCCCGGCTGATCGAGAAAATCGCCGAACTGGTCAAGGACAAGAAGGTCGAGGGCATCACCGAGTTGCGCGACGAGTCCGACAAGGACGGAATGCGCATCTACATCGAGCTGCGGCGCAACGAAAACGCCGAGGTGGTGCTGAACAACCTCTACCTGCACACGCCGCTGCAATGCGTGTTCGGCGTCAACATGGTGGCGCTGGTGGACGGCCAGCCCCGGCTGCTCAACCTCAAGCAGGTGCTGGAAGCGTTTCTGTCGCACCGCCGCGAAGTGGTGGTGCGGCGCACCGTGTTCGATCTGCGCAAGGCCCGCGAGCGCGCCCACATCGTCGAAGGGCTGGCGGTGGCGCTGGCCAACCTCGACCCGCTGATCGCGCTGGTCCGCGCCGCCGCCGATCCCGCCGCCGCCAAGGCCGCGCTGCTGGAGCGGGTCTGGCTGCCGGGGCTGGTCACCGAACTGCTGGGCCAAGCCGGCGCGACGGCCTCCAGACCGGACGATCTGCCGGTGGAGTTCGGCTTGTCTGACGCCGGCTACCGGTTGTCCCCGGTGCAAGCTCAAGCGATTCTCGATCTGCGCTTGCACCGGCTGACCGGGCTGGAGCAGCGCAAGCTGCTCGACGAGTACCAGGAACTGTTGGGCCGGATTCAGGAACTGTTGGCGATCCTCACCCAGCCGGAGCGGCTGACGGCGGTGATCCGGGCCGAGTTGCAGGAATTGCGCGCCCAGTACGCCGACGCCCGCCGCACCGTGATCCGGCCGGACGAAAGCAATCTCAATCTGGAAGATTTGATCACCGAGGAAACCGTGGTGGTCACGCTGTCGCACGCCGGTTACGTGAAGTCGCAACCGCTGTCCTTGTACCGGGCGCAGCGGCGCGGCGGGCGCGGCCGGGCCGCGACCACGGTCAAGGAAGAAGATTTCGTCGACAAGCTGTTCATCGCCAGCACCCACGACACCGTGCTGTGTTTCTCCAATCGCGGCCGGGTGTACTGGAAGAAGGTTTACGAGCTGCCCCAAGCCGGGCGCGCGGCCCGGGGCCGGCCCATCGTCAACCTGTTGCCGCTGGAAGAAGGCGAGCGGATCAATGCGGTGCTGGCGGTGCGCGAGTTCAGCGACGACCAGTACGTGTTTTTCGCCACCACCAACGGCACGGTCAAGAAAACTCCACTGTCCGCCTATTCCCGGCCGCGCCCCGGCGGCATCATCGCCATCGACTTGCGCGAAGGGGATTATTTGGTCAACGTCGAGCTGACCGACGGCGAGCGCGATATCATGCTGTTCACCGATGCGGGCAAGGCGGTGCGCTTCGCCGAAACCGACGTGCGCGATACCGGTCGCTCGGCCTGCGGCGTGCGCGGCATCCGGCTGGGCGACGGCCAGAAAGTCATCGCGCTGATCGTGGTGGGCGAAGGCACGGTGCTTTCCGTGACCGAAAACGGTTTCGGCAAGCGGACCCCGGTGGCCGAGTACGCCCGCCACGGCCGCGGCGGTCAGGGGGTCATCACCATCCAGACCTCCGAGCGCAACGGCCGGGTGATCGGCGCGGTGCAAGTGGAAAACGACCACGAGCTGATGCTGATTTCCGACGGCGGCACGCTGGTGCGGACCCGCGTCGGGGAAATTTCCATCGTGGGGCGCAACGCTCAGGGCGTCAAACTGATCAGCCTGCAAGGCGAGGAAAAGCTGGCGGGGGTCGAGAAGATCGAGGGTATCGCCGACCTGGAAGGCAACGGCGATGCCAACGGCGATGAGGATAATGGCCCGGCGTCGGACGAAATTGACGGGAACGGTGACGGCGAGGGTACGGGATGAGCGAAGCGGATCGCCTGTCGGCGCTGCGCGAACAGATCGACGCGCTGGATGGTCGGATTCAGACCTGTCTCTTATACACATCTGACGCTGCCGACGAGCGATCTAGTGTAGATCTCGGTGGTCGCCGTCTCGTTAAAAAAAAGAAAATAGAATTACTG
>DPWB01000175.1:4422-4718 GCA_003527885.1 Candidatus Competibacteraceae bacterium | reverse complement strand
CATCGCCGAATCGATATCGGCATCGCTCGGCCGCGCGTTGCCGGCCAACAGCGCCGCCGCGCTGAGAATCTGTCCCGACTGACAATAACCGCACTGAGACACTTCCCGCTTGACCCACGCTTGTTGCAGTGCGTTGATGATCCGATTGCCGCTCGCTTCGATGGTGGTGATCTGGCTCCCGGCGGCGGCCGATACCGGCAGCGCGCAGGACCGCATCGGGTTGCCGTTGAGGTGAATGGTGCAAGCGCCGCAAGCCGCTTGACCACAGCCGAATTTAGTGCCGGTGAGTCCCAGGG
>DPWB01000175.1:0-4365 GCA_003527885.1 Candidatus Competibacteraceae bacterium | reverse complement strand
GACGCGGCTCCCCCCGAGATCTACACTAGATGGCCCGTGGGCGGCGTCAGATGTGTATAAGAGCCAGGTAGGGATCGGCCCGCCGGCGACGGCGGACACCGGCAACACACAGGAACGCATCGGGCTGCCGTTGACGTGGACGGTGCACGCGCCGCAAGCGGCTTGACCGCAGCCGTATTTGGCTCCCGTAAGTCCCAAGGCGTCGCGCAACACCCACAGCAACGGCGTGTCGGGAGCTACATCCACTTCGTGTCGCTGGCCGTTCACAATGAGCGTCATCATGTCGGGTTTCTCCTTGAAAGCAAAATAGCCATTCGGGCCTCTGCACGAGGACGGAAGCCGGGTAGGGGGCGGAACAGAGCCTAAGATAAACCTTAAACTGAGATCAATCACCCGGTTTCAGCGCGGACTCCGCCCGGCGCTGAACGGTTTTGCATCAAGGTCAGGCCGCTATCGCGTCGGTGCGGGAAACCGCTCCTTGCCGGTTCGAGCGGCCGCCCTTTCATTTTGAGACTAGAGCGATTATGCGCATGATTGCATTTCAGTTTTTTTCAAACTGACCTATAGTTTAGCGAGCGTTCAACGAACTCAGGACCACGCTCATGCCCAGCTATACCGCTCCCGTGCGCGACATGCAGTTCATCTTGCACGAACTGCTCAAGATCGACCGTCACAACGAGGTTTTGGCGGGTTTTTCGGAGGCGACGCCCGACACCGTGGCGGCGATTTTGGAAGGGGCCGCCCAACTCAGCCAGGAATTGTTGCAGCCGCTCAACCGGGTCGGCGACCGGGAAGGTTGTCGCTTGGACAATGATCGGGTCGTCACGCCGACCGGCTTCAAGGAGGCTTACCGGGCTGTAGTGGATGGGGGTTGGACCGGCCTGACCGGCCACCAAGAGCACGGCGGGCAAGGTCTGCCCTATGTGTTGGGGCTGGCGGTCAGCGAGATGATGGCCTCCGCCAACATGGCGTTCTCCATGTATGCCGGTTTGACCAGCGGCGCCATTGAAGCCATCGAGATCGGCGGCACCGAGGAGCAGAAAGCGCTCTATCTGCCCAAGATGGTGTCCGGCCAGTGGACCGGCACCATGAATTTGACCGAAGCGCATTGCGGCACCGACCTGGGCCTGCTGCGGACCAAGGCCGAACCGCAGGCGGACGGCAGCTACCGCATTACCGGCTCCAAGATATTTATCTCATCCGGCGAGCACGATCTGGCCGAAAACATCATCCATCTGGTGCTGGCCAGAATCCCCGGCGGTCCCGATGGGGTCAAGGGCATCAGCCTGTTCATCGTGTCTAAGTTTCTGGTTGACCCGGACGGCGGGCTGGGCGAGCGCAATGCGGTGAGCTGCGGCTCCATCGAGGAAAAAATGGGCATCCACGGCAATTCGACTTGCGTGATGAACTACGACGGCGCGACCGGTTATTTGATCGGCGAGGCGCATCAGGGGCTCAAGACCATGTTCATCATGATGAACGCGGCGCGGTTGGGCGTGGCGGTGCAAGGGTTGAGTCAGGCCGAAGCCGCTTATCAGAACGCGGTGGTCTATTGTCGGGAGCGCGCGCAGGGGCGCTCGCTGCGCGGGCCGAAGTTTCCCGACCGGCCGGCCGATCCCATCATCGTGCATCCCGACATCCGCCGGATGCTGATGACGGTCAAGGTGTTCAAGGAGGGCGCCCGCGCCTTGGCGTACTGGGCCGGGTTGACGGTGGACATCATCCGCAAGCATCCCGAATCCGAGACCCGCCGCAAGGCGGAGGATTTGTTGGGCTTGCTGACGCCGGTCATGAAAGCCTATTTCACCGACATGGGTTTCAACGCCGCGAACCTGTGCCTGCAATGCTTCGGCGGTCACGGTTACATCGCCGAATGGGGCATGGAGCAGTTCGTGCGCGACGCCCGCATCACCCAGATTTACGAAGGCGCCAACGGCATTCAGGCGCTGGATTTGATCGGGCGCAAACTGCCCGCTCACAAGGGTCGAGCGATCCAGCTTTTCTTCGGGGTCGCGGGCGAATTTTGCGAGAAATACCGGGACAACGCCTCGCTGTCGCCGTTCGTCAAGCCGCTGGCCGGCGCGCTGGAACAACTGGTCGACGCCACCCGCTGGCTGATGCGCCACGCGATTTCCGACCCTGATAACGGCGGCGCGGCATCGATGGATTATCTGTACATGATGGCGCTGGTGGCGCTGGGTTATCAGTGGGCGCAGGTGGCCCGCATCTGTCAGAACCAGCTTTCCAATCCCGATGACGACAGCTTCGACCGGCGGTTTTATCAGAACAAACTGGTCTGCGCGACCTTCTTCATGGAAAAGGTGCTACCGGAAACGACGGCGCATCTCGCCAAGCTCAAAGCCGGCGCCGATTCCTTGATGACGCTGCCGGCCGATGCGTTTTAGGATTTTATGGAAGCGGTTACACTCTAAGTCGAGCGAGACGTCTGTCTCGCTCGTTTGGCCGTCGATAACGGTATTACTTTTAGGGAAGCCCAAACCATGTCTAAACTGACTTCGACCCTGATGGCGGTAACGCTCGGCGCAACGTTGGCTGGCTGCGCTCCCCCGCCTTCCTATTACACGACGCAGCCGATGCACCAGCAGTCCAACCGGCAGGAACGGTTGCTCATGGATGCCGGTTTCAATGTCCGGCAGGCCGACAGCCCGCGCAGAGAGGCGCTTTTGAACCGGTTGCCGCCGAACCGGATGCTGGTCCGGTACCGTAACGAAAGGCCCGTCTACATCTATTCCGACCCGCAGTCCTGCCGCTGCTTGTATGTCGGCAACGAACGGGCCTACCAGAACTATCGCCGCTTGGCCAACGAGCAAAATCTGGCCGGCGATCAATATACGGCGGGACGGTACGACGAACCCGGCGCGGATTGGGATGCCTGGGGATCGGAGTGGTGAGTTGATTTGATGGCTAACACCGGGCAACTCCGGCGGATCGACTGGCGGATTGCGGCGTAGCTCGTGTCGCTGGCTCGCTATCACCTGGGTTGTCCGGTTTGGAGCAATCGCGATTGGGTTGGCAAATTATTTACCGCCAATGCCAAACCGCGCGATTTTCTGCGGCAATATTCGGGCGTGTTCGATACGGTCGAAGGCAACAACTGTTTTTACGGGTTGCCGAAACCGGAAACCGTGCTGCGCTGGCGGGACGAGGCCGCGCCGGGTTTCCGGTTCTGCTTCAAATTCCCGCGCGCCATCAGCCACGACAGGCGCTTGCGCGAAACGGCGGCGGCAACGACCGAATTTGTCGAACGCCTGACCCCGCTGGCCGAGGCGGGCCGGTTGGGACCGAGTTTTCTGCAGTTGCCGCCCGGTTTCGGCCCGAAGGATTTGGCGGTATTGCGCGACTATCTGAGCGCGCTCCCCCAGGATTTTCAATGCGCCGTCGAGGTGCGGCACCCGGCCTTCTTCGCCAAGGGCGAGGAGGAGCGCCGGCTGAACCGGCTGCTGCTGGAGCGCGGCGTCGACCGGGTGATGCTGGACAGCCGCGCCTTGTTCGCCGCCGATCCGGTCGATGCCGACACGCGCGGCGCTCAAGACAAGAAACCCCGCTTGCCGGTTCACGCCATCAGCTTGGGATCGCGCCCGTTTATCCGCTTCATCGGCCAAGGCGAGCCGGAATTGAACCGGCCTTTTCTGGAGCCTTGGCTGGATAAACTGGCCTTGTGGCTCGGCGAAGGCCGAGAACCTTACGTGTTCATGCACACCCCCAACAGTCGGCGGGCTCCAGAATTGGCGCGGCTGTTCCACGAGCTGCTGCGGGCGCGCTGTCCGAAGGTGGGGAGTTTGCCGGTCTGGCCCGGAGAGCTGCCGGTCGCGGGGTAGGGCGGGGGCGGGCCAAGCCGTGTCGGCGATTGCGGTTTGGCCAACGGCAAGAGCGGATTCACGGCGGTGAGCGCGGGCCGGTTGCGCTAAACTTAGCGCTCTCGCTCGCACCTCTGGCCGATTATTTCACCATGTCCGACCCCATCTTGACCGCCGGCGTGGACGAAGCCGGGCGCGGTCCTTTGGCCGGTCCCGTTTTCGCCGCCGCCGTGATCCTTGATCCCGCTCGGCTGATCGTGGGTCTGGCCGATTCCAAAAAACTCAGCCCGAACCGGCGCGAGCGCTTGGCCGCCGAAATTCGTGTCAAAGCGTTGGCGTGGGCGTTAGGTTGGGCCGATGTGGCCGAGATTGATCGGATAAATATCCTACAAGCCTCGCTGCTGGCGATGCGGCGGGCGGTGATGGCGTTGAGCGTGATGCCGGAACGGGCGTTGGTCGACGGCAATCGCTGCCCTATGCTGACCTGTCCCAGTCAAGCGATCATCCGGGGCGACAGCAGCGTGCCGGCCATCAGCGCCGCCTCGAT
>DPWB01000404.1:1043-18675 GCA_003527885.1 Candidatus Competibacteraceae bacterium | reverse complement strand
ATAATATCTATCAGATTTTTTTTTTTCAAGCAGAAGACGGCATACGAGATCTAGTACGGTCTCGTGGGCTCGGAGATGTGTATAAGAGACAGATCCAGCACCACTCCTGGCACCGCCTCATCCAGCGGCACGTAAGCATGTCCGTAACGGCGGATGCCGCGCTTGTCGCCCAGGGCCTGTCCGACCGCCTGCCCCAAGGTGATGCCGATATCCTCGACCGTNTGATGGGCGTCGATGTGCAGATCGCCGCGCGCTTCGATGTTCAGATCGATCAGGCCGTGGCGGGCAATTTGATCGAGCATGTGATCGAGAAAGGGCAAGCCGCTGACGAAGCTGGCATTCCCGGTACCGTCCAAGTTGACCCGCACCTGAATCTGGGTTTCGAGGGTATCGCGCTTGACCGTTGCGATGCGTGCCGACATGCGAGTTCGCTTGCTGTGCTTGAAAGGGACAAAAGCAATTCTACATAAAAACTAAGTATAGCCCAGCGTACCGCGCTTGAAATCCTTGGATTTTGGGAAAATTGGAAGGGTGAAACGGCGATTCGAGCAGGGCGCGGGAATTTCAAACGCCGCCGAAGGAAAAAGCGGCAACCCGATCCGGGCCGGGCCGGGCGCTTGCAAGAAGAAGATAACCGGCGCTTGAAGCGCCGGTCCCCATCAGGGTCGACAATCAGTTTTCGGTGATCAAATCGCCGGGCGTCGGCGGCAGCATCGGCATGGTTTGTTTCGGAAATTCACCGTTCAGCGCGTCCAGAAAGGCCACGATATCCTTGACTTCCGCATCTTTCAGATCCTTGTTGAGCTGAGCCTTCGCCATGACCTTTACCGCCTCATCCAAGCTCTTGACCGATCCGTTGTGGAAATACGGCGCGGTATAGGCGAGATTTCGCAAGGTCTGCACCCGAAACATCTGTTTGTCTTCGTCCTTTTTGGTGACATCGGCGCGACCTTTGTCTTCGAGCAACCGATACTGAGTGTCGTACACGCTGCCGGGGAAGGTGGGGAATTTCATGAAGAAGCCCTGCCCCGCCGGCATGTTTTGCGAGCCGTTAAACGCCGGGCCGGAGTGGCAGGCGGTGCAGCCGGTCTTGGCGAAGGTCTCCATCCCCCGCACCTGCTGCTCGGTCAGCGCTTTCTTGTCGCCCTTGACGTAGCGGTCGTAGGCGCTGTTGGGCGTGATCAAGGTCCGCTCGTAAGCGGCGATGGCCTTGGCGGCGTTGTCCATGGTCACGACCTCGCCCTTGCCGAACGCCGCTTCAAAATGGGCTTTGTAGCCCGGAATTTTCTTGACGCGGCCGATGGTGGCATCCAAATCCTGCATACCCATTTCGATGGGATTGGTCGGAGGACCCTTGGCCTGTTCTTCCAGTGAAGGCGCGCGGCCATCCCAGAACTGCGCCGAATTGAAGGCCGCGTTCCACACCGTCGGGGCGTTACGGCCGCCGACCTGCCCGTGGACGCCGATCGAGGTGGGCCGGTGATCGTCGCCGCCTTCCATCACGTTGTGACAGGAAAAACAGGAGATGTTACCGGTCGATGAGAAACGGGTGTCGAAATACAGCATCTTGCCGAGCGTCACTTTGGCCTCGGTGGTCGGATTGTCGGCGGGCGCCGGCGCGGTTTCCGGCAAGGCTTGCCATTGGCTGTCGGCGGCGAACGCCACTCCGGCCAGCGTTGCCATGCCAAGGAACCAGGGGAAAAAACGAATGCTCATGACGCTTCCCTCTTGCTCATGTGGATTAGGAGTGAATTCGTTGGATGCCTTGTGGCTTGTTTTGCCCGAATCACATTTAGGCTAGGAAAGAATAATTTTAACTTTAAAATCAATATATTATCGATAATAACCCAAACGGTGGGAGTATAGCGCGCGAACCTTAATTCAAGATGAATTTCGGCAAGGCCCCCCTTGGCGCGAAGAGAGCGACGCTCAGCTCGACGCCGCTCGATAGTCTCTGGGCGCAACGGCGCCGGCCCAGCCGACCGACCGCTCCGCCGCCGACAGCACGCTGGCCTTGGTCAAGAACGATTCGGCCGCGACCGCGTTCATCGGCCGCGCGAAGTAGTAGCCCTGACCGAAGTCGCAGCCCAGGCTCGTCAGCAAATCGACCTGTTCCAAGGTTTCCAGACCCTCGGCGACCACGTTTTTTCCCAAGGCGCGCGCGAGGGCGATAATGGCGCGCACGATCTCCAGACGGCCGTCGCTCTGGTCCATGGTCTGGATGAAAGTCCGGTCGATCTTGATGGTATCGAAAGGGAACTGGTGCAGATAACTCAACGAGGAATAGCCGGTGCCGAAATCGTCCAGCGACAGGCGAATGGACAGATCGCGCAAGCTGTTCAACAGCGCGCGGGCGGTATCGCTGTTGTCGATCAACACGCTTTCGGTGATTTCCAACTCCAATAGCGCCGGATCGCACCCGGTTTCCGCCAACAGGCGGCGAATATCTTCGAACAGACCGCCATCGAGCAACTGGCGGCTGGACAGGTTGACGCAGAGGGTAATGGGCATCCGTTCCGGGTAGCAGCGGCTCCAGGTCGCCAACCGACGGCAGGCGTCAGCCAACACTTCCCGGCCCAGCGGCACGATCAGCATGGTTTCTTCGGCCACGGGAATGAAATCGGCCGGCGAGACCAGCCCGCGCTCGGGATGCCGCCAGCGCACCAGCGCTTCGAAGCCTTTCAGCGCGCCGGTGGCCAGATTGATGATCGGCTGATAGAACACCTCGAATTCCCGTTGTTCCAGGGCGCGGCGCAGATCGCGCTCCAGTTGCATGAGCCGGACCATCTGGTCGTACATGGCCGAGTCGAACAGGACGTAAGGCTGATCCTTGCCCCGCGCCTTGGCTTGATGCAGCGCGATATCGGCATCGCGGAGCATGTCTTCCGCGCGCTGGCGGTCGCCCTGGTTCAACGCGATCCCGATGCTGGCCGTGGCGTGAATTTCATGATCGCCGATGTAAAAAGAGTCGGACAAGCTTTGATGGACGCGTTCGGCGCAGATCATCGCGTCGCCCGGCTGGCGCAACTCGGCCAGCAGCAGCAAAAACTCATCGCCGCCCAAGCGGGCGACGATGTCTCCGACGCGCAAACAGGATTGCAAGCGCTGCCCGATCACCGCCAGCATCCGGTCACCGATGTCGTGGCCCAAACTGTCGTTGATCACTTTGAAGCGGTTGATGTCCAGTAGCAGCAACGCCGACAGCTCGTGGCGGGGATAGCGGCTATCGAGCATTTCCTGAAGTTTCCCCAGGATCATGGCCCGGTTGGGCAACCCGGTCAGGGCGTCGTGCAAGGCGTGATATTGCAAGCGGGCTTCAACCTGCTTGCGCTCGGAAATATCGCGCAAGATCGCCAACAGTTGCAACTGCCCCTCGATCTCAACCGTTTTGAAGTGCAGCTCGATCCAGAACGGCTGGTTGGCGGCGTCGCGGAACCGGTACTCGACCGGCGTCGTTTCCCCCGCCAGCGCTCGGGCGCGGTGCCGGGCCAGGGAGTCCCGCACGGCGCCATCGGCGCCGAACAAGCAGTCTTCCAGCGTGCGCCGGCGCCTGCCGCCCGCGCTGTCGCCGAAAATTTCCTGAGCTTGGCGGTTGTGATCGAGAATCAGACCGCTATCTGGATCGAGCACGGCCAAGGCGTCGGTCGCGCCGTCGAACAACGCTTGATATTTGGTTTCCGAATATTTGAGCGCGGTTTCCGTGCGGTCCAGATGGTGCAAGGTGACGTAAACAGCGAGCGCCGTCTCGGCGATGCGATGGTCGTCGGCATTGAAACGGTTGCGGTTCAGGCCGCTGTCCAAGGCATCGCCCAACAACAGGGCCAGCCCGGTGCGCCGGTGGCACACCCAGATCCAGCGACGCAGCGTCGCGCTCCGATTCAGGATTTCCACGAATTGCGACGCCGCCTGCGGGTATCGGGACGAATCGCAGCCATCGGGAGCCTCGGACGAAGCCAGTGCCAGCTCCCAATCCGAGGGCAAACTCCGACCGTACGCGACGATGAATCGGCCCCGCCGCCCATCCCATTTCAACAAAGCGGCGCTATCCGCCGCTAACACCTCCACCAGCAAGTTCACCATCAGCTCGCCCAGCTCGCCGATGGTGGCCTGACGGTTCGCCAGACGGTGCAGTTCTTCGATGACATGCGCGATGATCTGGCTGCGGCGAAACTCCTGCCGGAGCTGGCCCAGCTCAACTTGTAGCGCCGCCAACCTGTCCTGGAGAGAACCACAGTGCTGGCAGTGAAAATCGGTCTTCTGGCCCTGCTTGCCGTCGGGTTCGTCGATCATAGAGCCACTATTCTAAACAGCGTTTAAAAAAATTTTATTTAAAACTTGGTTTTTTTATAGCCGATTTCAATAATAGTCGGCAGTTTTCGCCGCGACTTTAGCTTTGGATGACCATCATGCATGTAGAACTGGAACAACGGTTGAGTTTCTGCGGCAACCTGCCGACCTTGCCGGCGGTCGCCCTCAGAATCATCGAACTCGCCAACAATCCGGAAGTTCATCTCAACGATGTGGCGCGGGTGATCGCCATGGATCCCGCCCTGGTGACCAAACTGTTCCGGGTCGCGAATTCGCCGCTGTACGGCGTGCGCCGCAAGGCGACCAACCTGCGGCAGGTTTTGAATTTGTTGGGGCTACAAGGCACGCTGGCGCTGGCCCTGGGCTTTTCGCTGATGGCCAGCTCGCGCGGCATCAACGGAATCCCGTTGGACACGGAGCAATTTTGGCGTCGCTCGCTGCTGGCGGCCACCGCTTGCCGCACTTTGGGCGAACGGCTCGGGTTGAAAAACCTGGAGGAACTGTTCCTGGCCGGGCTGCTGCACGGCATCGGGATTCTGGCGTTGGCCATCATGATGCCCGATCAATATGCCACCTTGCTGGACGAGTCCGGCGACCGCCAGTTGGACGGTTCGGCCGTTTTAGATGTCGAGCGGCTGGCCCGGCTGGAACGGGTTCGCTTGCAAGTCGATCACACTCAAGTGGGCTCCTGGCTGTTAAACCGTTGGGGCTTGCCGGATTATCTGTGTCACGCGGTGGCCGGCAGCCTCGATCCGAGCGATCCGCTGGTGCCCGAACCTCACAGAAGCTTGGTCGAATGCGTGGCGCTCTCGGTGCGCTTGGCCGATATCTGGGTCCGTCCCGGCTACTGGCAAAATTCGCCCCAGATCGCGGAACTGGCCCGCCAGTGGTTCGGCTTGGCCGCGCAAGATTACGTGGAGCTGTTAGGCTCGGTCGGAGCCAAACTCCCTGAAATGGCCGAGCTTTTCCAGATCAAGACCTTGGATGCCACCGAGATCGCCGGCATTCTCGATCAGGCCCGCGAGGCGCTGACCGTACGCAACCGGCAAGAGATGGCCGCGCTGGCGAGCGGGGGTCATCCCCCTGGGACTGGCGTCGCCGCGGTCGCGGCGGCCGATTTTTTGGCGGAGCGACCGGTTACCGTGATCGGCTCCAGCCCGCCCGCGGGCTTGCACCCCCAGCTCCCGCTCGATGACGAGTACGTCTTCGATTCGCTGACCGGACTGTTCAACCGTGCTTACTTTGAAGACATCCTGCGCCGGGAGCTGACGACCGCCAAAGCTCAGAACTGGCCCCTGACCTTGGTGCTGGTGGATCTGGACCATTGCACGCAGATCAACGAAACGCGCGGCCAAGCGGTCGGCGATCAGGTATTGATCGTGCTGTGCCGTCTGTTCGGGGCCAACATCCGCCGCCACGATACGGTAGCCCGCCACGGCGGCGACGAGTTCGCGCTGCTGCTGCCGGCCAGCGGCGCAGAACCGGGCCGCCACCTGTTGGCGCGCTTGCAGGAGCTGGCCCGCCAGTGGGAACCGACCTTGGGCGGAGAAAATAGCCTGCATATCACCTTTTGCGCCGGATTGGCGACGTATCCCGACTCCGGTTTCGCCGAGAGCATCACCGCCGAGGAATTGCTGCAAGCCGCCGAAGAAGCGCTCGCTGCCGCCAAACGCGCCGGCCCCGATCAGCTGTTCGTTTACGGTCAATGAGTCACCGGCCGCTTGAGCCGGTCAAGAGGACTCGGCGACCAGGGACACCCTAGCGCCACCACCCGGACCTCACCCTGGTTTTACGGGCTCAAGACGGCTTTGCTGGTGCAGGTAAGCATCGGCGCTGTACAGCGCCAGCGCCAGCCAGATACAACCGAACGCCGCCCAATGGATCGCGGTGAACGCTTCCCGGTAAACGATGACGCCCAACAAAAATTGCAGGGTCGGAGTCAGGTATTGAATCAGGCCGAGCGTGGACAGGCGCAACCGTCGGCCCGCTTCCAGAAACAACACCAGGGGGACAACGGTGATCGGGCCGGCGGCCAGCAGCAACAGGTCGGTCACCCGACCGCGTTGCCCGAACGCGCCGACCCCGTTGGCGGTCAGCCCGACCAGCAAGAGCAGGGCAAACGGCGCCAGCAACACCGTTTCCACACACAACCCCAGCGTCGCGCTCTGCCCGTCCTTTTTGCGCAGCAACCCGTAGCTGCCAAAACTGAAAGCCAGGGCCAGCGAGACCCAGGGAAACGCGCCATGACCGACGACCAGCACCAGCACGCCGGCGGCGGCGATGGCGATCGCGCTCCACTGCCGTCCGTTCAAGCGTTCCCGCAGAAACAGCACGCCCAGCACGACATTGACCAGCGGGTTAATGTAGTAGCCGAGACTGGCCTCCACGATGCGGTTGTTCTGTACGGCCCAGATATAGAGCAGCCAGTTGACTGAAATCAGCAGGCTAGTCCCCAGGTAAAACCGCAACCGCCGCCGGTCGCGCAAGGCCGCGACCAGAGCGGCTCCCTGCCCTTGCCACAGCATCAGCGCCAGCAAGACCACGACCGACCACAAAATGCGATGCGCCAGCACTTCCAGCGCGGTAACGTCATACAGGAACTTGAAGTAAACCGGGAACGCGCCCCAGAAGCTGAAACAACCCAGCGCATACAGCACGCCGGTCGGATCCCGGTCGGATGGCGCGGCGCTCGACGAGGGGCGTGCCGAAAAGCGCATGATGGCGCGATAACCGCCGCTTAGGCGGACAGCGCGGCGACCGCCCGCCAAGCGGCGACCGCGGCCAACAACAGAAACAGCGCGGCGCTGACCCGATGCACTATGTGGAGCGGCAAGCGGCGCAACACGGTTTGGCCCGCCAATACCCCCAGCGCCGAGGTCAGCGCCAGCGCCAGCGTGCCGCCGACCCAGACCGGCAAAGCGGCCTGGGTGCCGGCCAGCCCGGCGACCGCCAGTTGGGTCTTGTCGCCCAGTTCGGCCAGAAAAATCATGGCAAAAGCCGATAGAAACACGCTCCGCCCGTCACGCTCCCGAATCTCGGCGGCTTCCTCGCCGGCCTCCCGCAGCGCATTGATGCCGAACACCGCAAACAGTATCGCCACCGCGGCGGCAACCAGCCATTCCGGCAACCACGCGGCGGCGGCGGCGCCGAACGATACCGCCAGCAGATTCAGGATGGCGAAGGCCACGATCGCACCGAGCAAAACCGGCATCGGCGGGTGGCGGGCCGCCAAGGTCATACAAACCAGTTGGGTTTTATCGCCCAGTTCAGCCAGTGCGACCAAGCCCAACGCGGTCGAGGCAGTCAACACAAAATCGTTCATAATTGTTTTCGGCGGTGAGGGTCAGAATGGGGCATGATAAACAATTGCGGCAGTAAAGCGCCTTGTCGGATGATCGCGAAAGCCGTTCGGGCTCGCCAGTCAATTTGAGGACACGCCCCAAGGCGCCAGCGTGGCTGAGGCCGATTTTCGACCGGGAGCAAACGACATGCGCGGGTTAAGGCGCTTGGTTATCATGGCAGCATTGCTGGCGTTGGGCGCGGTCGCAGCGGTGGCGTCCGCCGACAGCCTGCGCTGCGGTCGCTACGTGGTGCAAACCGGCAATTCTCAATCGCAGGTGTTGGACGCCTGCGGCGAGCCGCGTCATGCCTGGCAAGACGGGTTCATCGAGCAAGCCGTGCGCTACAACGATGGCTATTACCCGGTCAGGCCCATGCCGTTGCCCTATGGGCTGCCGGGCTACGAAACCGAATATCGCCGCGTCATTCCCGTCTACAAATGGGAATATAACCTGGGCCGGGGAACCTTGCTCAAGACGCTGGTTTTTCACGGCGATATCTTGGTGGACATCGTTGACGGTCCCCGGCAGTAACGCCGGCCGCCAAGCGCGCTCTGACGGGCCTACCTTCAATCAGCCGCAGTTCCCGACGGTTCCAGTACGGCCAGTACCTGCCGGGGCTCCAGCTTGCCCTTGAAGAAAATCACCGGGCCGGGAATCTCGCGAAAATCATCCGCGCCGACATTCAAGCGCTCCGAAACGGCGACGATCAAATCCGGCATGGCGGCGCGCCGCAATTTATCCAGCTTGCGGCGCAGATAATCCGGGTGCCAAAAACCCATGATCTCGACATGGGCGATACGGCCATCGGTGTGGCGCAAGGCGAAATCGGGGACGAACACCGTACCCTTCAGATCGACGATTTCCACCTCCCGCTCCAGCGCCCAGGCCGTGCCGAGCTTATCCCAACGGACGGCGAAACGCTCTTCCAGCAGGCTGTCATAGGCTGGTGGCGGGGCTTGCAACGACCTAAGCGGCGACTGCGAATCGAGCCGGTAACTCAGCTCCTGACCGTCTCGCTGCAACACCGCCTCCATCTCCCAGCGGCTGACCCGCAGCAACGCCGGCAGGAACATCGCCATTTGCAGGCCGTATTTGCGGGTCTGCTTGAACAGGCTGGCGGGGCCGTCCACGTAAATCTGATAGCCGTCATCCAGGTTGCCCTCGACGGCGTACATCAGCCCGTGAAACTTGAGGTGCTGGAACAGCCGCCGGTATTCGCCGGGCACGTTGCGGTGGGCGGTGAGGCGCAGATAGAGCGCCGAGTACAGCAGCCCCTGCGCCTGGGCGAGATTGTAACGGTCCACCAGCTTGTCCGGCGTGAACTCCGGCAGCACGGTCAACAGGTGATTTTCCGGCAAGTCGGCGTAGAGCGATTCCCGCAAGGCGTCCGCTTCCAGCCGATAGCGGGGCGCGACGGTTTCCAACACCGCTTTAGCCTGAGTTTCCCCGTAACCACCGCGTTCGGCCGCCAGCGCGAACACCTCGCGCCGCAACGTTTCCGGCTCCAGCTCGCCGGTCGCCAAAGTGAATTCGGCGGCGTTCAACGCCAGATGAGAGAAGCCGCGCACGATGCGGTAATCGGGCGAATCGCCTTCCAAGGCGCGCAACGCGGCTTGCAATTCACCGCGCGGCCGGTGCTGGTGTTCGCGGATCAGGTTCAAAACCTGCTCGGCCCACAGGTGCTGTTCGCGCCGCAAAAAACGCGGATACACCTGCGCGCCGCGCTTGGAGGAAAACAGCAGGTCGGAAGGGAGCATCGCTTGAGGCTTACGGGGGCGCCGGGAGCGATGGGTCGAACAAGGCCAAGGTCGCTTCGATCCGTTCCGCTTTCCGGGCCGTATCGGGCGGTGTGCGGCGGCGGTCGGCGACCCGCTCTTCTCGCGTTTCCTTGGCGATCACTTCATAAAGAACCGCCTGCTTGCCGTCGCCGCGCCGCAAAATGCGCCCCAGGCGCTGCACGAATTCCCGCGCCGAGGCGCTGCCGGACAGGATGACGCCGATCGAAGCGTCCGGTACGTCCACCCCTTCATTGAGCACGTTGCTGGTGACGATGGCGGTATAAAGCCCGCTTTTAAAGCCATCCAGAAAAGCCTGGCGCTCCTTGATCGCGGTCTGATGGGTCAGGCAAGGGATCAGGAAGCGCTGGGAGACTTCGTAGGCGGTGGCGTTGTCCTCGGTGAAAATCACCGTCTTGGCGCCGGGGTGATTGGCGCACACCAAGCCCAGCGCCCGCAGCTTGCCCGGCGTGGCGTGGGCGATGCGGCGGGCGTCGCGGTGCGCGCGCATGGCGCGGCGGCCCTCGACGCTGCGCGCCGACAGCATCACGAAACGGTTCCAGCCTTCCAGCGTGCTCAACGATAGCCGGTTCGCTTGCAAGAAGCTGTTGCGTTCGTCCAGCGCTTGCTGGTAAGCGGCGCGTTCGGCGGGCGACAAATCGACGTGGACCGAGCGCACCTGAAAATCCGCCAGCACGCCGCCGGCCAACTGTTCGGGGCGCTTGCGGTAGACGATAGGGCCGATCAAAGCGGGTAGATCGGCGTCGCGCCCGTCGCTACGCTCCGGCGTCGCGGTCAAGCCCAGCCGGTAGGGGGCCAGCGAAAATTCGGCGATGATCCGGTAAAACTCCGACGGCAGATGATGGACTTCATCGAAGACCAGCAACCCGAAGCGGTCGCCCAAACGTTCGATGTGCCGGGCGGCGGAATCGTAGGTGGCGATGGTGAGCGGCTGCGGTTCGTGGTAGCCGCCGCCGATCAGGCCGATCTCTTGATCGGGAAAAGCGGCCCGCAGCAAAGCGTACCATTGCTGCATCAAATCCAGGGTCGGGACCATGATCAGCCCGTCCCGTCGCGCCCAGCACAGCGCCAGCAAGCCGACCAGGGTTTTGCCGGCCCCGGTCGGCAGCACCACCACCCCGCGCCCTTTCGCCGCCCGCCACGCCGCCAGCGCTTCCCGCTGGTGCGGATAAGGCGTCATTTCCAGCGCGCAGCTCAATTCCCGCAGTTGGTAGCGCGGCGCTTTGTTGCGGGCCAGCTCGCTCTTTAGCGGGCCGATGATATCGCTGTAGCAATTGGCCGGGGCGCGATAGGCGTCCACGCGCGGGTCGTAGCAAAACCAAGTCTCCAAGCCGGCCGGCAGTTCGGCGACGCCTTCCAGCAATAAAGTACCCCGGTCGAAGCGAAGCTGGCGTTCGGAGTCATCGTGGCCGACGCGGTAAAGGCCCGCGTTGTCTTTGGTGCGGAAAGGCATGGAATTCTCAGCGGTTGGCAAGCGTCTCCGCCTAGCCTAAAGCATTCTCTGTTTCGTTCAACCGTCCGGTAACGATAAGGGCGTCCACCGGGGACGCCCTTACCGTTCAGCTAGCTTCCTGGCCGTCGCCTAGCGACGCGAGCCTCCCGGTTGCACGGCTCGATCCCGGTGACTCCATCCCAGCAGCAACAGCAAGCCCAGCAATACCAGCGTGGCGACTTGAGACAGCGTCGGAATCTCCGCGATATCCCATACCGTGGCTTCGCCGCTGTTGGTCTTGACCGGCTGTTGTCCGGCGGCGACATCGTTGTCCACGTTGCCATCGCCGTTGGCGTCCCAGTGGGCGGCGCCGGTGTTGCTGGCGTTGGTGATCCCGGTCTGGAGCCGGCTGCCGAAGACGATCACGACTTCGTTCTGGGCCGTTGTCTCATCCAGCGCGCCCGGATCGGCGGCGATGTTGCCCTGGTAAACCACCCGATTTTGAGCGGCGTCGTAATTGCACAGGGCTACGGTCGAACCGCCGCGCGCCTCACAACGCAGGCTGCCAGGCTCGTAGACGGTCCCGGCCGGGATGGCGTCCACGACCCGCGTCGCCAGCGCCGTTTGGTTGCCGTCGTTGATCCAGACCATGCGCCATTCGAGCACGGGCAGGCCGCTGGCATTCACCGTCTTGCGGCCGGAGGGCGGATCGAACAGGTGGCCGGCCCCCGCAATCGGCGTTTGCGTCATGTTGGACGAAACGCCGGTGGCATTGGCCGCCGTCGCGGTCGCCCGGTTGCTGGCGATCTGGCCCTCGGTGCCGGACTTGATGGTGACCAGGACGTTGACCGCCGCCGTTTCGCCCGGATTGAGGGTTCCGATATTGACGGTGAGCGGATTCTCGCCGGCGACGGCGCCCCGCGTGGTCACCGTGCTGCCGGCCACCAAGCTGACCTGGGCCGGTAACGGCGTATCCACGATCCGCACCGCGCTGGCCGCGCTGGAGCCGGTATTCGCCACCACCAGCCCGTACAGGACGGTATCGCCTGGGCTGACCGCTCCATCGCCTCCCAGATCCTGCTGGAGTTCCCAGCGTTTGCGCAATTCCAACCTCGGGGCGCCGGTTGCGCCCACCACCGCCGTGATCGTGGTCGGTTGCGCGCCGTCGCCCGGATCGCCGTTCGAGTCGGTTTGTACGGCGCCGATTTGCGGCGAGCTCGCCACGAGCTGGTTGCTGAACGCCCGCGTGGAACCGCTGAACGGGTTGATCGTGACATCGAAGGTCACCACCAGGGTACCGTTGGCGGGCACGCTCAGATTGCTCCAGGTCAAGGTCGCGCCGGCCAGCGTAGCCGCGGGGCTGGCGCTGCCGCTGACGTAGCTCAACCCGTCGGGGATCGGATCGGCCAGCGTCAAGCCCGCCAGCGGCGCGGCGCTGCTATTTTGCAGCACGATGGTATAGCGCAAGCTATCGCCGGGACCGACGGCGCCGACCGGGGTGGCGTCGTTTTGCACGGCCACCGCCTTGTAGGCCGCCAGCCGCGGCTGGACGGCTGCAACCACCGTCGTCTCGGTCTGATTGGTCGGGACCGGCACCGTCTGATCGGAATCCACCACACCCTGGTTGCGGATCACGGTACCGGCTGCGGCGGTGGTGTTGACCCGTGCCTGGAAGCTGACGACGGCCGAAGCGCCCGCGTTCAGCGTTCCCAGATTCACCGTCAGCGTGTCGTTGCTGAACACGCCCGGCGGGTTGCTGCTGTTGGCGACATACTCGGTCTGAGCCGGCATCGGGTCCGTGAAAACGACGTTGTGGGTCGGGCTCGCGCCGGTGTTGGTCAGGCTGATCGCATACAACAGGATATCGCCCGGCTCGACCGCGCCATTGCCGTTGGCATCGCCGCCGGCGGCGAACCCGGCCGACTTGCTGGCGTTGATCACCGAATTAGTGGTCGGCGTGGCCGTGGCCGCGCCGGTCGCCGCATAGTCGTTCAGACCACCGGCCCCGGTACGTCCGCTGTCCGCGCCGCCGGTCGCGCCGGGGCTGGAGGCGTAGCCCAATGCTGCGGCGTTGGTCAGACCGATGCCGACCACGGCGTCCATCGCGATTCGCGCCCGATAGCTGATGGCCAGATGGTCGCTGGTGCGGGTCAGGCTGGCGATGTTCCAAACCAGCGTGCGCCCGTCCGGCGAGACGCTGGCCGGCGCTGGCGAGGCGGAACCCGGACTGTAGCTCAAGCCGACCGGCAAAGTGTCGCCCACCACCAGATCGAAAGCGTCCGCCGTACTGGCCGCCGTATGATCCAGCGTCAAGGTGAAAGTCACCTCATCGCCGAGACTCTGTTGAGTCGGGGTTACGGCTTTGGCGAGCGCGAGGTTGGGCTCCACCACGGTGAGATTCAGCGGCTGGAGGCCCGGCGCGCTCGTGTCGGCGTCGAAGTCCCGCGTTTGCGGGACGCCCGCGCCGTCGGTGAAGCGCAATTGCGCGTTGTTGCCGAGCACGACGCCATCCTGGTGTTCGGGCAGATTGTCCAGCCGCGCGCGGATGTCGAGGGTGATGAAGTCGTCGGCGGCGTTGCCGTTGGTCGGGTTCACCAGATCGCCCAAGTTGAAGGTCAGCGTTTGGCCGGTCTGGACCGGCGCGCCGCCGCCGAAGGTGATGCCGGTGTTGCCCTGACCGACAGTGGCGTCGAGGAAGGTCAAGCCCGCCGGCAGGGTGTCGGTCACCGTGACCGCCCGAACCGTGCCCTCGCCCACCGACAGCCGTAGCCGGTAGCCGACCGTTTCGCCGATGGCGTAGTTCGTCTTGGCCGGGTCTGGCTGGAACGCCTTGTTCAAGGACACCGGATCGCCGACCGTGAACGTGTCCGACAGCGCCGCGACGCGGTAGTTGTCGAGCGCGGTATCGTCGTCCTGGCTCGGACCCGCCGTCGTGCCGGTCCGTTGGTTCGGGTCGTCGCCGTCGCGGCTGCTGTAGGTCGCGTCCACGCTCGCTTGCAAGGTCTGGCCCGGCTGCACGGTGTTTTGCAGGGTGGCGGTGAACACGATCTTGACGCTGTCGCCCGGCTTGAGATCGAACGGGCTGCTTTGCCAGCCGTCGGGCAACACGGTGATGGTCGGCGTTTCGCTGCCGCCGCTGGTGTTGGTCAGCACCACGCTGATGCCCTGGACGTTGCCCAATCCCGGCGGTAGCAACTCGCGCAACAAGGTCTCGAAGGAAGTCGTATTGCCGGTATTGGTGACGGTGACCTGATAGCCCACCGTGTCGCCCGCCTCAAGATTGGCGGTCGGGCTGGTGATGGTGTGAGTGACCGCCAGCTGCGGCTCGCCGACGGTGACGCTTTCGGCGTCGCTGATGCTGGCCGGTTCGCCGGTCAGCGGTTTGGCGTAACCCAGGGTCGCCGTGTTCGGCAGCGTCTGGCCGTCTTGGTTGCTCAGCAGATTATCGACCCGCGCCCGATAGTTCAGGGTGACGGTGCGCGTGTCGCCGCTGGCGTTGCTCAACGTGCCGAAGGCCAGCGCCAACGTTTCCTGGTCGGCCGCCGGCGCGTTGTCGGTGCGCGTGAAGTCGGCGGGCGGCGTGGACGCGCTCAGGCCGGTGCCGTACTCCAGCGTCAGGCTGCCGGGCACGTAGCTCAAGCCCGCGCTCAACACGTCCTGGAACGAGGCGCTGTTGAAGCTGCCGGGGAAGGACAGCACCACCCGGTAGCTCACCTCGTCGCCGATGGCGTAGCGGGTTTGCGGGTTGACGACGGTCTTGTCCAGATTCGGCGTCCCGACCCGGATGAGCACGTCGCTGGCGGCGGTGTAATCGTTGACGCCGCCCGCGCCGGTGCGCTCGCCGGGGTTCGCTTCCGGCAAGCTGGTCCACTGCGCGCTGCTGTTGTTGGTCACGCTAGCGCCTTCCGCCAGCGTGGCGGTGGTGGTGGCGTCGTAAAGGACCACCAACTGACCGTCGGGCGGGAACAGCGTCGCTGTGCAACCGAGCGTCGTGCCGGTAAAGGCGCACGTTTGGCCGGTCACGCCGCCGCTTGGCGTGGCGCTGACCAGCGCCGCGGAAGCAAAGGCCGCCGGCAAGATATCGCTGATGCTGACATCGTGCGCCGCGCTGACGTTCGCGCCGGCCGGGTTGGTCAGCGTCACGGTAAAGCGGATCGTGCTGGCGGTATTGGGCAGCACGGCGTTGACCGAAGCGGTCTTGGCGATCTGGAGGTTCGGCTCCGCCACCGTGGTGGTTTGCGTCGCCGGAGTCAGGTTGCCCAGTTGGCCGGCGGCGTTCCGGTAGCTCAGGTCCGCTTGATCGGTGAGCGCCGTACCCGCTTGGTTGCCGGCGACGTTATCGACCCGCGCTTGCAGTTCGAGAACATAGCTCGAATTACCGCCAGAGTTGATGACGTTGCCGAGGAACACGCTGAGGGTCTGACCGGCCGCCACGGCTTCAGCGCCGTCGGTCAACGGGACGAAAGCATCGCTGACGGCGGCGTTGACGCCGCCCGGATTCTGCGAAGCCGTCAATCCCGTGCCGAACCGCCGCGCCAGCCGCGCCGTACCGGCCACGTAACTCATACCCGCCGGCAAAGTGTCGAGCATCGTCACCTCGCCGGTCGTGCCGGCCGGAACGTTAAACTCGATTTGATAGCTCAGGATTTCACCGATTTGAACGGCGGCGTTCGCGTCGTTGCCGTTTGAGGTGCTGACCAGCGTTTTGCTCAGGCCGGCGAAGGTGGCGACCGGGCCGATGGGGGTCAGCGTCGGGTTCAGGCCGTCGCCGGGGTTGCCGTTGTCGTCGCTGTTGACCGAAATGCCGCCGGCCGCCGTCGCGTTCGCCTGATTGTTGGCGATTAGGCCGTTGGTCCCGGCGTTAACCGTCATTCGGAAGGTGGCGGTGACGGTCTGACCGGGGTTCAGAGTGCCGACGTTGACGTCGATGGGGGTTTCGGTCACCACCGCACCGAGGCTGGTGGCGAGGCTGCCCGGGACGAAGGTGAACTGAGCCGGCAGCGGCGCGTCGGTCAGCCGCACGTTGCTGGCGGCTTGCGCGCCGGTGTTGGTGACGGTGAGGGTGTATTGCACCGTATCGCCGGGATCGACCACGCCGATGGTGCTGCCATCTACCGCCAGAGACCAGCGCTTCTGCGCGTCCAGCGCCGGCGCGGCGGTTCCGGTGCCGACCGCCGTGATCGAAGTCGGCTGGCTGCCGTCGCTGGGGTCGCCGTTGCTGTCGGTGAGGACAGAACCGGTTTGGGTAGAGGCGGCGCTGCCTTGGTTGGTGAAGGTCTGACTCGCGCCGGTGATGGCCCCAATCGTGACATCGAACCGCAAGGTTTGGCTCGCGCCCGGCGCGAGATCGGCTATTCCGGTCCAACTGACGGTTTGTCCGGTCACCGCCGCCGTGCCGCTGGTGGCGGAAGCGGAGGCGGCGACGTAGCTCAGCCCGGTTGGAATGGTATCGTTGAAACTCAAGCCGGTGAGCGTCGCCGCGCCCCGGTTGCGCAGGGTGACGGTATAGCGCAGGGTGTCGCCCGCGTTGACGGTGCTGGAGCCGTTAGTATCAGTCCAAGCGACGGTCTTCTCGGAATACAGCGCGCTGGTCAACGGCGGTTGGCCGCCGACCGGAATGTCGGTTGGTTGGTCGCCGTTGTTGTCGTCGCCGTCGCTGTCGGTCGGTTCCGGCACGGTCTGATCCGAATCCACGGAACCTTGATTGCGGATCACCACGCCATTGGCCACGCCGGCATTGATGCGCACCTGGAACTTGACGGTGGCGCTGGCTCCAGGTTGCAGGCCGCCGACCGCGAGCTGTAATTGCGCCGCCGTGCCCGCATTGGTGGCCGGAGCGGCGTTCAGCAACAACGAACCGTCAATGTAGGTCGTGTTGGCCGGAATCGGGTCGGTGTAAACGACGTTGGTGGCCGGCGTGCTGCCGGTGTTGGTCAAAACGACCGTGTATTCCAACACGTCGTTGGGTAGCGCCACGCCGCCGTTGACATCGGCGACGGTCTTGACCGCATCGATGGATGAACTCGCGGTCGGCGTGACCGGCGCGCTGGTGGTGGTCGCGTAATCGTTGAGCGCGCCGCCGGAGCCGTCGGCTCCAGTGCGGCCGTCATCCGGCGTGCCGGCCGCGTCGGGCTGGCTGGCCCAGGTCATCGCGACCGCGTTGTTGAGCGGCGTCCCGACCGTGGCCGACGTGTCGATGCGGGCCTGGTAGCTGACCGTCCGGCTGCCCTCGGCTAGCGGTAAAGTGGCGTAAGCGAGCCGCAGGACGCGCGTGCCGGCGTCGAACGAGACGAAAGCCGGCGGCGGATTCACCGAGCCGGGGATATAGGTCAAGCCGGCGGGCAGGGTGTCGGTCAACACCACGTCGTAGGCGTCCGCCGTGCTGGTCGGCTGATGGCTCACGGTCAAGTTATAAGTGACCACATCGCCGAGCGCCTGAGCGGCCGGGCTGGCGGCCTTGGTCACGCCCAATACCGGCTCGATCACCGTGAAGGGGATGCCTTGATTGCCGGGCGTGGCGTCGTCGTGGTCGAAATTGACCGTGCGGGGCGCGCCGTCGTTGTAGCTGACCGACACCGGCGAACCGGCGGCTTCGCCGTTGAGAACTGAGCCGCCGTTTTGGTTGGCGACGATATTGCGCACGCGGGCGAAGATTTCGACCAGGACGAAATCGTCCTTTTCGCTGCCGTTGGGTTCGTTGAGCACGCTGCCCAGATCGAAGCGGACGGTCTGGCCGGACCCGACGTTGGTGTTGT
>DPWB01000404.1:0-793 GCA_003527885.1 Candidatus Competibacteraceae bacterium | reverse complement strand
CCGTCGGGCAGTTGGTCGGTCACCACCACGCTGTTGGTGGTGCCTTGAATGAAATCGATCCGCAGTTGGTAGGTGATGATTTCACCGACCGCCGCTGTCACCGGCGTGACCTGTTTGTCGATGGTGACCGTCGATGCGATCTGCAAGGACTGACTGGCCGATTCCTGATAGTTGTTCAGCGTGGCGTTGCTGTCGTCATCGCCACCGTTGCTGGCATCGCGCCCGCCCGCGCTTCCGGCCGGCAAACTGTTGTAAGCGGCGGTCACCCCGTTATTCAAGCTCTGGCCCGCCGTAGCGCCAACCCCGATGATCGTATCGAAAGCGATAGTCAAGGTCGCACCCGGCTCCAGGACCACATCGCCAGCCGATACGGTACCGCTACCGGGGGTCGCCGCGATATCGCCGACCGTCACCGGCCCACCACTTTCCTTGCTCGCTCCACCGTCCGCGGTCACCGCGACATTGGCCGGGTTGCTGACGGTCACGTTGGCCGGTAGCACATCGTTGATGGCCACGCGCCGGGCGGCGGTCGCGCCGGTATTGCTGGCTGTGAATTGCCAGCGGATCGTAGACCCCGCTTGCGCGTTGGCCGCGCCGGACAAGATGGTCTTGGTCATCTCCAGGTTCGGCTCGCCGACTCGGACAGTCGGCGGATTGGGCGCCGTATAGATGATCGGCGTGGGCCCGCCCGGATTGGGATTGGCGTAGCTCACGCGGGCGCCGTTGGTCAGGGCCGTGCCGTTCTGGTTGCCGATGAGGTTATCCACCCTCGCCCGATAAGCGATGACGACTT
>DPWB01000297.1 GCA_003527885.1 Candidatus Competibacteraceae bacterium | reverse complement strand
ACAGGTTGAAATTGAATTTATGAACGGTGGTCAACCAATCGCTGGTGCTTTTTGACACCCAACCGTACAGCGGTCCCTCGATGGTGATATCGTCGTTGGCGAATAGACCGGTTCCCGCCTGAACCAGCAACAGCGCCAGCATCGCCAGGATCGACCAGCCCCCCATGGGGTTATGGCCCAGATACAGCGGCGTCTCGCCCCGCAGCAACGCCTTGACGTACTCCATCGCCGCGCCGGGTCCTCGGACGAAATCGCTGAAGCGGACGGTATCGCTGCCCACGAAGCCCCAGATCAGGCGGAACAGCACTAAAACCAGGATCGTGTAACCGCCCCAGATGTGATAGGTCATGGTGTCGCTGTTCTCGGCGGTCAGCCATTGAGCGATCATGAGCACGACCAGCGTCCAGTGAAACAGCCGGGTTGGTAGATCCCAGACCTTGACGGTTTGCAACGGTTGCGACGTATCGGACATAGATAAACCCTCTCTGTCAGGAAAAGCGGAAGCGCAATGGTCGGCATGACCGATTCGCTAATGATAACGATTTACATTCAACTTGACCCGAAACAGCCAAGTGCGTTATTTTGAACCCATTATGAGCGCACAATCCCGCGAGCGGTTCGAACTGCGACTGAGTGGCCCGGCCTCCTGAGTGGAGCGCCGGGTTCTGTTGTCGCCGTCGATCATCCGAACCGCTTTCGAGGATTGTCCCAATGTCTGATTCTGACCGATCCCACCGTTTCGCTCCCCGCATTGCCCGTGGCCTTCGTCGTCCCGTCTCCGTGCGCACCCTCTCTCTCGCTCTGCTTCGACTGAGTCGCGGTCGTCGGGCCTAGCGGCGGCCCGGCGGCTGTATCCACGCCGCATTCGCGTTTTCCGGCACTGTAAACCCATCGATCGTCAAGCAGAGAAAATTTGCCATGCATCAGGATATCCACAGTAAATACCGCCCTTTTCCCCCGATCCACTTACCGGATCGGCAATGGCCCTCGCGCACCATCAGCCACGCACCGCGCTGGTGTAGCTCCGACTTGCGCGACGGCAATCAAGCCTTGATCGAGCCGATGGACAGCGAGCGCAAGCGCCGTTACTTCGATCTGTTGGTGCGAATGGGCTTCAAGGAAATCGAGGTCGCTTTTCCGTCGGCCTCGCAAACCGACTTCGATTTCGTGCGCGGGCTGATCGAAGGCGGCCGGGTGCCGGACGATGTGGCGGTGCAAGTGCTGACCCAATCCCGCGAGGATTTGATCCGCCGCACCTTCGCCAGCCTGAAAGGGGTTCAGCGCGCCATCCCGCACCTGTACAACGCCACCGCGCCGATTTTCCGCGAGGTAGTGTTCGGGGTCGATCGGGCGGGTTCCATCGAACTGGCGGGCTTCGGAGCGCGGCTGTTTATGGAATGCGCCGCCGAACAGCCTGAAACGGACTGGACGTTCGAGTATTCGCCGGAAACCTTCTGCTTTACCGAGATGGATTTCGCCCTGGAAATCTGCGAGGCGGTGCTGGACATCTGGCAACCGACGCCGGAGCACAAGGTCATCCTCAACTTGCCGGCGACCGTCGAGATGGCGACGCCGAATGTCTACGCCGATCAGATCGAATGGTTCTGCCGGCGGGTTTCGCGCCGCGACTCCATCATCGTCAGCGTACACCCGCACAACGACCGCGGCACCGCCGTCGCCGCCGCCGAGTTGGCCTTGATGGCGGGCGCGGATCGCGTGGAAGGCTGCTTGTTCGGCAACGGCGAGCGCACCGGCAACGTCGATCTGGTCACGCTGGCGTTGAATCTCTACAGCCAAGGCATCGAGCCGGGCTTGGATTTCTCGGTGATGGACGACATCGTCCGCACCGCCGAATACTGCAACCAGATTCCGGTGCACCCCCGTCATCCCTACGCCGGCGACCTGGTGTTCACCGCCTTTTCCGGCTCGCATCAGGACGCCATCAAAAAAGGCTTCGCCGCCCAGGAAAAACGCTGGGCCAGCGGCGACCCCCGCTGGGAAGTCCCCTATTTGCCGGTCGATCCGACCGATCTGGGCCGGACTTACGAGGCGGTGATCCGGGTCAACAGCCAGTCCGGCAAGGGCGGCATCGCCTATCTGCTCGAAAAAGATCACGGCTTGCGGCTGCCGCGCCGCTTGCAAGTCGAATTCAGCCAGCGGGTGCAGGCCATCGCCGACGCCACCGGCAAGGAAATCACCTCGGATGACATTTGGGCGGCGTTCGGGGCGGAATACTTGCAACTGACTGAACCGTTCCACTTCGTCGAGCATCGCACCATTCCCGACGGCCACGCTAGCGGCGTGCGCAAGCTGACCGCCACCCTCCGCGAACGCGGCCGGGAGCGAGCGATTTCCGGCAAGGGCAACGGACCCATCGACGCCTTCACCGATGCCCTGAACCGGCATTGCGGTTTGAAAGTGAAGGTGGTCGATTATCACGAACACGCCATGGGGGCCGGCGCGAACGCCACCGCCGTCTGCTATGTCGAGGTGCGGATGGACGGCGAGCCGGCCACGCGGTTCGGGGTCGGCATCGACAGCAACATCGTCACGGCCTCGTTGAACGCGGTGGTCAGCGCCGTCAACCGGGCGTTGCGCCAAACGCTGGGCGAACCGGTGAGCGAGGGTTCCGAACAACCGCGACAGGCCGCTAGTGCGGCCGCTTGAATGGGTGCTGCCGAGCCAGGCTGATCACGCTCATTCAGCGGGCCGACGGTGTTCGGTTGGCCGTTATGGCCTGGTGCTGGACACCGTCGCCGCCATCCTGCTGCTGTTTGCCCTGACCCGGCTGGCGCTGGCGCTGCGGGTGGGCGGCGACGCGGATTGGACGCTGGCGACGCTGGCCGGCGCGGTGGCGTTGGGCCTGCTCTACGATCTCACCGTCGCCTTGCTGCTGGCATTACCGTTGAGCTTGCTGCTGACGCTGCTGCCCGCCCGCTGGACCCGGTTTCGACTCACGCAAATCCTGGTGCTGGTGGGAATGGCCGGCGGTCTGTTCGCCTTGCTGTTCGGCGCGGCGGCGGAGTGGTTTTTCTGGAGCGAATTTTCCTCCCGCTTCAATTTCATCGCGGTCGATTATCTGATTTATACCGATGAAGTCATCGGCAATATCCGCGAATCCTATCCGGTCGGCTGGATTCTGGGCGCGCTGGGCGGCCTGTCCTTGCTGGCGGCGGTTTCACTGCGGCAACGCCTCGAACGCCAACTCACTCAGGCAACCCCGCTGAAATCGCGGCTGGGCTGGTTCGCCGCGCACGCCTTGCTGGCGGCTGGCTTGCTGGCCAGCGTTTCCGGCAACCTCCGTGACGAACTCCAAAATGTTTATGCGCGGGAGATCGCCGGGAATGGGGTGTTCGAGTTCGTGCGCGCGTTCAAGGACAATGAACTCGACTACAGCCGTTTTTATCGAACCTTGCCTGAAGATGTCGTTTTCGCTCGATTGCGGCAGGAAATGCTGTTGACCGGCGGCGAACCGCTCAGCGCCGACCCGCGCGAATTGGCCTACCGGATTACCTCTCCAGGGCCAGAGCTACACCCGAACGTGGTCCTGGTAATGCTGGAAAGCATGAGCGCCGATTTCATGCAAACATTTGGCAATGCCAAAAACATCACGCCGACCCTGGATCGCCTGACGCGAGAGAGCGTGTTCTTCCCCCGCGCCTTCGCTTCGGGAACCCGCACCGTGCGCGGTTTGGAAGCCTTGGCGCTATCGGTGCCGCCCACGCCGGGCAACGCCATCGTACGCCGCCCGCACAACGAAAACCTGTTTTCGCTGGCGTCGGCCTTCAACGCCAAAGGCTACGCCAGCTTCTTCATGTACGGCGGCTACGGCTACTTCGACAACATGAACGGGTTTTTCGGCCACAACGGCTACCAGGTCATCGACCGGCTGTCGGTCGACAAAAGCCGGATCCACCACGAGAATATCTGGGGCATCGCCGACGAAGACCTCTACACCAAGGCGCTGGAAACCTTCGACGCGAAGCACGCCGCCGGCCAGCCGTTTTTCGCGCATCTCATGACCACTTCCAACCACCGGCCTTACACCTACCCGGAAGGCCGCATCGACATTCCGTCCAAGACCGGGCGCGATGGCGCGGTGAAATACGCCGATTGGGCCTTGGGCGATTTTCTGGCGCGAGCCGCCAGCAAACCCTGGTTCGATGGGACGGTTTTCGTGATCGTCGCCGACCATCAGGCCTCGGCGGCGGGCAAGACCGACCTGCCGCTGGCGCGCTACCGGATTCCGCTGCTGATTTACGCTCCCAAGCTGCTCCCACCCGCTCGCAACGGACGCCTGATCGCGCAGATCGACATTGCGCCGACCCTGCTTGGCCTTCTGAACTGGTCCTACACCAGCAAGTTTTTCGGCCACGATGTGAACCGCTTGCCCGCCGGCAAGGAACATGCGCTGATCAGCACCTACCAGACCGTCGGCTATCTCGAAAACGACCGATTGGTCATCCTGAATCCCGGCCAGCGGGCGCGCGTCGAAACCGTGGATTGGGAATCGCTCGCCACCCGGCTGACCGCTGACGACCCTGTGGCGATCACCGAGGCTATCAGCGTCTATCAGGGTGCGAGTTTGGCTTTCAAGGCCGGCTTGTTGGGCCGGCCTTAAATCGAGCGCAGGTCATGCTTCGCCCGTTCGAATTCCGCAAACGGATTGAAAGGAATATCCTCCAACAGCGCTAGCTGCTGGGCCAGCTTCTCGCGCTTGAGGGCCGCCTTGACCCGAGCGTAGTTGGTCTTATTCTCCATGAATTCGTAGGACGCGACCCGGGTGGCGGGCAAGCTGCTGGCGCCCGCGTCATGGCCGCCTCTGACCTCCTTGTCGCCACGCTCCGACAGGTAGATGTCTTGAACGATGACCGCAAAAAACTCCTCCAGGTCGGTCCATTGGTCGTTAGTCGACTCCGGTTTCAATTTCTCGAACTGGCTCGGCCGAACCCCATGAACCAATTCATGTAAAAGTGTGGAATCATCCGCGTAGGGCGCATCTTTAGGGCAAGAGCCTGTCAGGAACGGCGAAAATACTACTCGGGAGTTTTTCAGGTACGGGTTGGCCGGACGCGCGTGGGCGGTCGAAGCGGGGCAAATTTGAAAGCGAATACTGTCGCTCTCGATGCTGATCACCGTATCACGGATCCCCGGCGGTATGATGTAAAGATCGCTGGCGAGTTGGCGGCTGGCCGCCAGCACCAATTGGCCCGTTCTTAATTTGCTGATCTTCAACAGACGCCGCAACACCTCCGTTTCATACAAGGCATGTTGCTCGGAAAAAAATGGATTTGGCTTGAGCTCCTTGTCATCCAGGTTTTGTGGCTTTTTGGCGGGATCGGCGCCCGTCGCTTTCCACCGCCCATACTCCACATCATCTTGATCGTTACCGTTTACAACGATGCGATAAGGTTTGAATTTGATCACCGCTTTACCTCCTGCCCCGGCGAGCCGAACTGATCGATGGGCATCGACTTCTGAAAAGGATGGGGGGTTTATATGATCGAACCGGCCGGCTTCAACGCCTTATCGAAGCCGGCCTCATGCCAGCGCCGTCACCACTGCCCGAAGAAGTCGGTAATATCGAAACAAACGGTCTTTGATTCGCCGTGGGTGGTTTCGATTTCCAGCGTATCGAAGGTTTTTTTACCGGCGCCGCTCACCGCCTGTCCTGTTACCTTCGCTTTCGGATACTTCCAGGCAACCCACGCTTTTTCAGCCGCTATCCCTTCCATGTTGTTGGCGGCGTTTCTGACGGTGATCGCCTTTTGGCAAGTCGATCCATCGGACCCGGCGAATGTCACATGGCCCAGATGGCTCGGCAGGACCGGCCGTGCCGAGTGTCTCGCGTCATCGGCTTGCGCCGACGCGATGCCGACCGTCAACACCAACAACAACATCAGGTCGTGGGAAACATTTTTCATCGCTAGCCGCCCTTCTCCAGCATCACGCCACATTAGCCCAGCACTTCGCCGTAAACGCCTTTCTCGTAGGCCTCACCTTCTTCGTTCGAAGGATCTCCCGGCACCGCATCATCGACGCCATCCTGAGCATCGGCCCAGTGCGTCAGCTCGTGCAGGATCGTCACCCCAAGCAAATAGACCTGCTTGCCGTTTTTCATACTGACCAAGCCCTTGCCGGCTTCGAAATCCTTCACTAATTTTTCATCGACGCGCAACTCATCGGAATTCCATGTGTAGCAACCGTAAGCTTTCTTACCGGCGCAGCGCAGATTTTTTACCACGGTAATGGTCGGGCCCTGGCCCCATTTCAATGCGTTTTTGATGGTTTCCTTGGTCGTTTTTCCCGCCAGCTTCTGAATAGCGTTGACGATCTTTTGGACCTCGGCCACTTGCGGCATATTGATTTTTACGTAGTAAAGCATTTTCGGAAATTTTTTCGCGGTATCGTCGGACAGTTTCATGGTGATGACTCTCGGCCAATGATTTAAATGATTTAAATGATCCGGTTGCGGCCGGCTCCAACAATCGCAGTCTTCTCGGAGAGACAATAGTGACCTTGATCCGTCGGCTGCGATATGCCCGAGAAGGCTGAGCGCAAAAAGCGAGCCAAGCTTAGATATTATTTTTATATCAATAACTTGCTTAAAATTTCTCGTCAAGCCCCATTTCAGCGGTACTCGAAATGGTCGTCTGGACCGGCTCAATCTGAGCCGGTCTCTATGGCGGATAGGAGAAATAGAGGGTTTAGAGAGTGATTGCTTACACGGTTAAATCGATCTGCTGGAGCGTTCCAGCCGCTCCACTTTCCTGTAGAAAAACCCCTGAATCGCGGATTTGGCCCCTTAAGACGCCCTGGCCGTCTTTAAGCGCGAACGGGCTGCTCACATGCCCCAGATAAACGGCGCCCACTCCGCGCTGGCCGAGCGCAACCAACTGGTCGCGCCCTCCGGCGTCCTTGGACCAAATGCGCAGTTTTTGATAGATCGCGTCGTTTTCGTCGATCCACCGATTGCCGTCGCCATCGTAGGCCGCCAGCTCCTTGAAACCTTGGCCGGTGGTCGGGCCAAACAGTTCCCGGCCGTCGTTGATGGCGCCATCGTCGTTGCGATCCAACGCCAAAAAGCCGCTGTTGGCCCCGACGAAGGCCAGTTGCTCGGTTCGACCGTCGGAGTCGATATCGAAGCTGAACCGGGTTTCGGTCAATTCAGCGGCGTTACCCGAAAAATTCAATACCAACGGATCCTTGAGCTTGGCGTCGCCGGCGCGCACGCTCACACTCTGCTCGCGCAGAAATTCCCGGCTCATGCGGAGATCGACCGAGAAGGCGAGTTCCGCGCCATCCTGCGTCCTTATGGCGCCTGCCGCCGAAAAACTGGTCCATTCGGCTTCGTGGTAGCGTTCGGAATAATCGTATTCAATACCGAAGCCGGCACGTTCCGGGGTAGCCTGAACTGGATTTGGTGGACCCGGTAAAGCCTCGACCGTCTTTTGGGTTTGTTGCCGAGCCGCGCTCAATGCCTCATCGAATGCTTTGGGAGAAATCAGCTTGAGCTTTTTGCCGGTCAGCATTTCGACCATGCGTACGATCAGTGCGATCTTCGGCTCATCGTTTGGCTGCAAGTCCGCCTCCGCTGACGCGAGCTGCTTGGCCGGCCGAATGCGGCAGGCGGCCTCTGAAAGCGCCATCGCGTTGGCCTTCGGTCGTTCTCGGATGGCTTGGCCGCCCCCTTCAAAATCCGGCCGGCGGTCGCCGACCCACACCCGCAACGATTCCTTGGCTTCATGCTTCGCGATAGAGACATGTTGGCTGGCTAATTGCATCGTCGAACCGCTAATCTTCATCGCGAATACCTCGGGCATGAATCATTCCACGGAAGCCATCAAACAAACGGGCGCCTTCACCTCAAATATCGACCGCCAGGGAAAAGACTGAAGCTGATCGGCTTTGGGCGAGTTTCACAAAGCCCGATTGCAAGAGGGACAAGATTAGAATTAGGCTATCGGCGGGCACGGCCATTGCTTGGAGCAGGTTGAGCAACCGGCTGTCCCATTCGGTCTTTCCAACCCGTTCGGAGCGCGAGCATGTCCCCCCAGATCAAAACTATCCTGTACACCACGGCGTTGAGCCCCTACACCCGACCGGTGTTGCGCTTTACGGTCGAACTGGCCAAACAGCACGATGCCAAGATCGTCCTGCTGCACGTGGTCGAACCGCTGAGCAGCTCCGTCCGCTTCCTGATGGACAACTACTTGTCGCCCGACAAGGTGGAAGAGTTGCACCGTGAAGCCACCGGCGGCATCCTGGAAAAATTCCACCGGCGCCTGGAAACGTTCTGCGCCGAAGAACTCGGATCGACCCTCGAACAAACCCAAGTCATCTCGGAAATCCGCGTCGTCAGCGGGGTTCCGCACGAAGCCATCTTGCGCGAGGCCGACCGCTGCAACGCCGACTTGATCACCATGGGCACGCACGCCGGGTCCAATGCGTTGGGCAACGCCGTCCTGGGTTCGACCACCCGTCGGATTACCCTGAGTTCGAGGCGGCCGGTCCTGATTGTTCCCTTCGTTCAGGACCCGGACAATGAATGGCCATCACAGCGACGGATTTAATGGGTTGCGCTATTTCCCCCGGTTTCCCCCAGCCCGCCGGCGCGCGGCGGTCCATCCTTTGGCCGGCGGGTGGCCCGCTCCGCTACTGGGCGCTTTTCTGCTGGCCTTGCATAGCGGTTCGATCGTTGCCGAGGAGGGTGTCTATAGGTGGAAGGATGGGTCGGGACGCGTGCATTACAGCAATCGCCGGCCCGAAAACCAGCCGGTGCAGGCCGTCGAGCTCAACGCCAAACCGGTCGTCGTGCAGCCGACCAAGCAGATCTATACCTGGACCGACCGCCAAGGCAAAGTCCACTATGGCGCCCAACCGCCCGCCGATATTCCCGCCAAGGAATTAAAGGAAGACGACAGCTCGCTGTCGACGGTGCCCTTCAATCCGCTGAGCGTGGATAACCGGGACATATTGCAAGAATTGCAACCACGCAAGTAACTCTCATCTTGCGCGGTCCAACCGGGAGAAGGCCGGTTTTCGCGGAATCAAGCCCGAGCGCCGTTACAAGCGTCCGGCCAGCGCCGCCGCATTTCGCTCAGCCAGGACTGCCGCAACCGCTGTCGCGTTGCGACGGGAACCCCGTGCAACAAGGCGCGATAGTAGTGGTAGGACGCGCGCGTAACGGCTCGCTCGTATTCCGGCAACTTATTGATATCGCCAATGGTCATCATGATAGGCCTCGCTTCGCAACGAGTATTCGAAGAAGTTATTTGCTGTAAGGCAAATAACGTGCCTATTGCGATTCGCCGGCTCCCGAACGCAACGATTGGCTGGGTGGAGGACCGAACCACCGCCCTCAAGCGACCGGCGAATCGATGACTCCCGATGATTATTGCTACAACCTGGCGGCGCCGCCAGGTTCGGATTTTCGTTATAGCTTGTTGGGGCTGCCGCTGGCGCGCCGTCAAGCCTTGATCGCGGTCAAGGCGTTCGAGCTAGAGGTCACGCAAATTGTCGATCAGTGCCAGGATTCCAGTGTTGGACGAGCCAAATTGGACTGGTGGC
The DNA here is from genome assembly GCA_003527885.1 of Candidatus Competibacteraceae bacterium. Lineage (GTDB taxonomy): Bacteria > Pseudomonadota > Gammaproteobacteria > Competibacterales > Competibacteraceae > Competibacter_A. Next base: position 2,396 of record DPWB01000297.1, on the reverse strand, counting down.
GTGACGAAATCGGTCGCCTGTTTGTGGGTAAACCGCAACACCCTGTCACGGTCGCTTTGCAACCGCATGTGAGCGCCTTCAATCTGCCCGAGGAGTACTTTCGAGAGATTGCGGACGGGGCTGCGATGGATGTGGATGACGGCGCTTATCCGAGCTTCAGCGAATTGAGCTTATACGCCCACCGCAGGGGCAGCATACCGGCCTTGCTGGCGGCGGAAATCCTGAATTATCGGAATCGGCGCGGCACGCCCCGGTTCGCGCACGACGCCGGCACGATGTTGCTGTTGTTGGAATTTCTATACGAGGTTCGCCGGTATGCCCAACTCGGGCGAGTCTATCTGCCCGAAGATGAAATGCAGCGCTACGACGTGCGGCCGAGCGATCTGTTGGCCGCGCAGACCCCGGAGCGTCTGCGCCGGCTGTTCGCGGCTCAGGCCGAGCGGATCCGCGATGCCCACCAGCGGGCCTTGCGCCAGCTACCGGACGAGGACCGCTACGCGCAATATCCCCTGCTGATCCGGCTCGAACTGGCGCTGGCGCTGCTGGCCGAGATCGCCGAGGACGGCTATCGGCTGTTGGAACGGCGCATTCAGCTGACGCCCGTGCGCAAGCTGTGGTTGGCCTGGCGGTTGCGACGCCGCGAAAAGCAGCACTATCACCCCGCAAAGGTGACAGAATAAACTCTTTTATCCATTTCAGTGGGACATAAGGTACCACCATGAAAGATTACCAAGCTGTCATCGATTTGCTCAGAAATCGAGTCGTTCTGGTGACCGGCGCGGGCGACGGCCTCGGCCGCCTCGTCGCCCGTCGGCTGGCCCTTCACGGTGCGACTGTCATCCTGCTCGGCCGCACGATCCGCAAGCTGGAGCAAATCTACGACGAAATCGAGCAGGCGGGCGCCCCTAAACCGGCGATCTACCCGATGAATTTGGAAGGGGCGAACGCCAAAGACTACGCCGATCTGGCGCAGGTCTTGGAAACCGAATTTGGTCGATTGGACGGTCTGCTGCACAACGCCACGTTGTTCGAGGGCCTGACGCCGCTGGCCAATTACGACATCGAACTCTGGTATCGGGTCTTGCAGGTCAACCTGAACGCGCCCTTCTTGCTGACGCGGGCGTTGCTGGGCCTGTTGAACCGTTCCGCCGACGCCTCGGTGGTCTTTACCGCCGACCGGGCCAGCGAGGAGGGCCGGGCGTATTGGGGCGCTTACGCGGCGGCCAAGGGCGGCGCCGAAACGCTGATGAAAATACTGGCCAGCGAACTGGAAACCAACACGCCGATCCGGGTCAACAGCATCGACCCCGGCCAAGTCCGCGCCGGCCTGACCCTGCGGGCTTATCCGGGCCGCCCCGCCACCGAATGGACCGACCCGGAAGCGGTGTTATCGGCTTATTTGTACCTGTTAGGACCGGACAGCAAAGGCGTCACCGGCCAGATCGTGCGCGCCCAGGATTGAGCGGGCGGCGGGAACCGCCGGCTGTGGTGCGTCCGCCGCCACCCCGCGCGGTGCCGGAGCGGTTATTCCAGGGATCGGAGACAGCGCGCGGCGCAGCGGCCGCCCCCCGGTCGGCACGCTGTGGCGTGGCCGATCGACCCGCCTTCGTTTGCGGTGGCTCCTGACGTTGATTGCGCGCGCCCTTTCGGCTTTCTTCCCAACGGTTCGGCTTGGCGGTTGACGCCGGAGTGGGATGACGGATTTCTGGCGCGACCGCCGGAGTTTTGCCGCGAACCCGACCGCGCCGCTCGCCGCCGGTTCCGGACGGGTGTGGCGCTCCCGCAGGCGCTGCATCCGCCGTCTCAGGGGGATAGCCTACCGCGGCCAGCAACGCCCCGATTTGCGTCCCGTCCAACTCGTCCCAGCGGCCCGGATGCAAGCCCCGGCGCAAGGCCACCGGCCCGTAGCGGACCCGGATCAGCCGGCTGACCGTAATCCCTTGCGACTCCCACAAGCGCCGCACCTCCCGGTTGCGCCCTTCACGCAGAACGACGTGATACCAATGGTTCGCCCCGTCGCCGCCGACATCGCGGATCGCCTCGAAGCGGGCCACGCCATCCTCCAACGGAACGCCTATCCTGAGCCGTCCGAGCGTTTCCGGCGCGACTGCACCCAACACCCGCGCCGCATACTCGCGCTCGATTTGCGATGAGGGGTGCATCAGGCGATTCGCCAGCTCGCCGTCGTTGGTTAGCAGCAACAGGCCCTGGGTGTTGAGATCGAGCCGGCCGACCGTGACCCAGCGCCCGTCGCGCAACCACGGCAAGCGGTCGAACACCGTGGGCCGACCCTCGGGGTCGCGGCGGGTCGTCATTTCGCCGACCGGTTTGTAATAGGCCAGCACGCGCCGCTGCGGCCGGTCCGCGCGCACCCAAACCGCTTTGCCGTCGATCTG
>DPWB01000074.1 GCA_003527885.1 Candidatus Competibacteraceae bacterium | reverse complement strand
GTCGCTTGCGTCGGCGGCGGCTCCAACGCCATCGGCCTGTTCCATCCGTTCCTGAACGACAGCGAGGTCGCTATTTACGGAGTCGAAGCCGCCGGCTCCGGTATCGACACCGGTCGGCACGCCGCCACGCTGTGCGCCGGTCAACCGGGCGTTCTGCACGGTAATCGTACCTATCTGCTCAATGATCCCAACGGCCAGATTGTGGAAACCCATTCGGTATCCGCCGGCCTGGATTATCCCGGCGTTGGGCCGGAACACGCCTGGCTCAAGGATCTCGGCCGCGCCCAGTACGTCGCCGTCACCGATGACGAAGCCCTTCAGGGCTTCCACGCGCTGACCCGCAGCGAAGGCATTATTCCCGCTCTGGAAAGCAGCCACGCCTTGGCCTACGTGGCCAAGCTGGCCCCAACGCTGCGGCCCGATCAGCGCATCGTCGTCAATCTATCGGGACGTGGCGACAAGGATATTTACACCGTCGCCACGCTGGAAGGCATCCAACTTTAAGGCATCTGACCCCATGAATCGCATCACCCGCCGTTTCGAAGCCTTGCAGCGTAACGGTCGCAAGGCCCTGATTCCCTATATCACCGCCGGTGATCCGCGCCCGGAACTAACCGTTCCGATCATGCACGCCCTGGTTGAAGCTGGAGCGGATATCATCGAGCTGGGTGTACCGTTCTCCGATCCGATGGCCGACGGGCCGGTGATTCAAAAAGCTTGCGAGCGGGCGTTGGCGCACGGTATGTCGTTGCGCGGCGTGCTCGATCTGGCGCGGGAATTTCGCCGCACCGATGCAGACACCCCGCTCGTGTTGATGGGCTATCTCAATCCTATCGAATGCATGGGCCATGATTCCTTCGTCACCAGTGCCCGCGATGCCGGTGTCGATGGGGTACTGACGGTCGATTTGCCGCCGGAAGAGGCCGCAGAATTTGCCCAGGCGCTTGAGGCCAATGGCATCGCCCCAATCTTCTTGCTGGCACCGACCACCTCCGACCAGCGCATCCAGCAGATTGCCAAGATGGCGCGTGGTTACCTCTACTATGTGTCTCTCAAGGGCGTAACCGGCTCGGCGACGCTCAATACCGGTGAAGTCGCTGCCAAACTGGCCGCTATCCGAACTCATACCCAGCTACCGCTGGGGGTCGGTTTCGGGATCAAAGACCCACCGACAGCGGCGGCCATCGCGGCGGTGGCCGATGCCGTCGTGGTTGGCAGCGCGCTGGTCACGAAAATGGGCGAGCTGGCCGATGATCCCGAACGGATGCGCCGGGAAGTCGTCGAATTGGCCACCGCCATGCGCCAAGCGATGGATCGACATCAAGCGTCTGCTGCGGTTGTTACCGCTTGAACGCCAATCTCCACGGTGTCCACTCACCCATACACCCATTGGACTGGTATCAAACGCGCTCGCAGCGCTGGACATCATCATGAGCTGGTACGAAAAGCTGGTTCCCTCGCGGATTCGCACTGACGGCCGCAACAAACACCAGGTTCCCGAAGGTCTGTGGAACAAGTGTGCGGAATGCGGGGCGGTGCTCTACGGCGCCGAGCTTGAGCGCAATCTCCAGGTATGTCCCAAATGTGGCCATCATATGTATCTGGCAGCGCGCAAGCGCCTGCTGAGCTTTCTTGACGAAGACAGCCCCACTGAAATCGGCGATGACATTGAGCCTATTGATTTCCTGAAATTCAAAGACGGCAAAAAATATAAAGATCGGCTGATCCAAGGGCAAAAGACCAGCAATGAGAAGGACGCACTGGTCGCGATGCGCGGCCGGCTCAAAGGAATTCCGGTCGTCGCGGCTGCGTTCGAGTTCGAATTCATGGCCGGTTCGATGGGTTCAGTCGTCGGAGAGCGTTTCGTCCGGGCCGCTCAAACCGCCCTCAACAGTCACATCCCCTTCATTTGTTTTACCGCCAGCGGTGGGGCGCGGATGCAAGAAGCGTTGGTCTCGCTGATGCAAATGGCCAAGACCAGTGCGGTGCTGACCCGCTTGGCCGAACGCGGCGTCCCGTATTTGGCGGTCCTGACCAATCCCACCACGGGCGGGGTCTCCGCCAGCCTAGCGATGCTGGGTGACATCAACATTGCCGAACCCAAAGCACTGATCGGCTTCGCCGGCCCGCGAGTGATCGAGCAGACCGTGCGGGAAAAACTGCCGGAAGGCTTCCAACGCAGCGAGTTTCTGCTCGAACATGGCGCTATCGACATGATCGTGGACCGACGGGAACTGCGCGACCGCATCGCTGCTCTGCTGGCTATGTTGACCGGCCGCGACGCACTGACGGTGGCTTGACGGCAAGCGACTTCGCATGGACACGATCTCTCATCCTCGTTTCGCTACCCTCAACGACTGGCTGTCCTGGCAGGAAACCCTGCACCCTCGCGCCATCGAATTAGGGTTGGAGCGCGTGCGGGAGGTGTTGCAGCGATTGCATCCAGAACCAGCGCTGCAGGTATTCATCACCGTCGGAGGCACGAACGGCAAAGGCTCCTGTGTCGCCTTTCTGGACGCGATACTGCGCGCCGCCGACTATACGGTCGGTGCTTACACTTCCCCTCACCTGTTGCGTTATAACGAACGCATCCGAATCAACGGCGCGGCCGTTGATGATGCAACCCTTTGCCAGACCTTCGCCCGCATAGATGCAGCCCGCGCCGACATCTCCCTGACCTATTTCGAGTTTGGCACTCTGGCCGCACTGGAACTATTCCGGCAGGCTAATGTGGCCGTCGCTCTGTTGGAAGTTGGACTCGGTGGCCGGTTGGATGCCGTCAACTGCGTGGATGCGGATGCAGCCCTGGTAACCAGCATTGATCTTGATCATACCGAATGGCTGGGACCAGATCGTGACCCTATCGGCTACGAAAAAGCAGGTATCTACCGCCCCGGCCGACCGGCCATCTGCGCCGATCCGCAGCCACCGGCGGGATTACTCGATCAGGCTCGTAAGATGGGCACGCACCTTCAACTCGTTGGGCGAGATTACGCTTTTGCCCGAACCGGCCAGGGTTGGCGCTGGTGGAACAGCACCCTACAGTTCGACGATCTGCCATTGCCCACACTGGTGGGCGATCATCAGCTCGGCAACGCCGCTGCCGCTCTTGCAACCCTTATCAGCCTAGCCGACCGTTTGCCGGTCAACGCCGCCGCTATCCGAACCGGTCTGGCGATGGCGCGGATACCGGGACGGTTCGAGATCTTCCCCGGAACGGTTGAGTGGATTCTGGATGTTGCGCATAATCCTCACGCAGCCAGAGCACTCGCCGCCAACCTGCGGGAGCGGCCCTGTACCGGACAAACCCTCGCTATCGTCGGCTTACTGGCCGATAAAGATGCCGAAGGCGTTATCGCGGCGTTGACCGAGGTGGTGGACGGCTGGTATACGGTCACGCTGGACGGGCCACGCGGTCGCACAGCGACGGAATTGGCTATCGTGTTGCAAGCAGTGGGCATCCAAGCTGCCACCTGCCCTGACGCGCTTGCCGCCTGTCGATCTGCCAAGAGGGCTGCTAAGCCTGGTGATCGAATCGTGGTATTCGGTTCCTTCCACACGGTTGCTCCCGTCTTGGCCGCGCAACCCTGGTATTCCGATGACTCCCTCTCGCCTCCAAGGGAGGTTT
>DPWB01000221.1 GCA_003527885.1 Candidatus Competibacteraceae bacterium | reverse complement strand
GCCAGTTGCACGGCTGTTATATTCTGGCGGAAAACGCGGAAGGGTTGGTGGTGGTCGACATGCACGCCGCGCACGAGCGCATTTTGTACGAGCGCCTGAAAGCCGCGCTCGCCGAGGGTGCGGTCAAGACCCAAGCCCTGCTGGCGCCGGTCACGCTGGCGGTTGGGCCGCGCGAGCGGCACTTGCTTGAGCGGCACGGCGAGTGGTTCTCGCGGGCGGGCTTGACGGTCGAAGCGCTGGGGCCGGAAACCCTAGTGGTCCGGCAAATCCCGGCGTTGCTGGTCGGCTCGGACATCGCCGGTCTGGTGCGGGACATGCTCGCCGATCTGGCCGAACACCAGAGCACCGGCCGCCCCGAAACGGCGGTTTTGGCGGTGCTGGCCAGTTTGGCCTGCCACGGCGCGGTGCGCGCCAACCGGTCGCTCAATCTGCTGGAGATGAACGCGCTGTTGCGCGAGATGGAACGCACGGAACACGGCGGGCAGTGCAATCACGGCCGGCCGACCTGGGTGCGGTTGAAGCTCGACGACTTGGACCGGCTGTTTCAGCGGGGGCGGTGACGGCGTGTCCCCGGTGACCGGCGCGCGCTCGACACCCGTTGTCGTCTGCCTGATGGGGCCGACCGCCTCCGGGAAAACCGGGCTGGCCGTGGAGTTGGCGCGGCGTTTGCCATTCGAAATCATCAGTGTCGATTCGGCGTTGGTTTACCGGGAGATGGATATTGGCACTGCCAAGCCGGATTTGGCGACCCGCCGCCTCGTGCCGCACCGCTTGATCGACATTCTCGATCCCGTCGAAGCGTACTCGGCCGGGCGCTTTCGCGGCGATGCCTTGCGGGAAATCGCCGCTGTTCAGGCGGTGGGCCGGATTCCCTTGCTGGCGGGTGGAACCCTGCTCTACTTTCGGGTGCTGGAACGGGGGCTCGCCGAACTGCCGCCCGCCGATCCAGCGGTGCGCGCCCGTCTGGCGGCGGAATTGGCGGCGTCTGGCAGCACGAGCCTGCACGCCCGGCTGGCGCGGCTCGATCCGGTGGCGGCGGGACGGATTCACCCGCACGACCCGCAACGAATCCAGCGGGCGCTGGAGGTTTGCGAGCTTTCAGGCCGGTCGTTGACGGAACTTTGTGCCGCCGCGCGCACCGAATTATTGCCGTTCGCCACGATTAAGCTGATCGTGGGGCTGGCGGATCGCCGCCGGTTGCACGAACGGATCGCGCAACGGTTTCACGCCATGCTGGAGCGGGGTTTCGTCGCCGAAGTGGCGCGGCTGAAGGCGCGCGGCGATCTGGATTTGGATAAACCCTCGATGCGCGCGGTGGGTTATCGGCAGGTCTGGAACTATCTGGAGGGCGGTTTGGATCATGCGGCGATGGTGGAACGGGGCATCGCGGCGACCCGGCAGTTGGCCAAGCGCCAATTGACGTGGCTGCGCGCCGAGGCGGACGCCTTCTGGCTGGATGGCGCCGATGCCCGCCTGTTGGATCGAACCGTCGCCCGGCTGCGCGAAAACGGCTTTTTCGCCAATGTGCCTGAGCGCTTGTGTTAAAATGCCTTCTTGGTGCACGGCGGTTCGAGCCAGTGCTGACCGGGGTGGTTGGCGCGACCTTTTGATCGATTTCAGGGGTCATACATCATGGGAAGGTGGTGGTCCGGCCAGCGGGCGGGACGGCTCTGGAAAGATGGGCGCACCTGGCGGGGCGTCATGCTGTTTTTTTCTTTTTTTACAAGATATATCTTGTGCTTGTATTCTGGTGTGCCTTGTGCAGACCCATAACAACAAGGGAGAGTCGTGATGGCAAAAGGTCATTCTCTTCAAGAGCCCTTCTTGAACGCATTGCGGAAAGAAAGGATTCCGGTTTCGGTTTATCTGGTGAACGGCATCAAGCTACAAGGGCAGATCGAGTCTTTCGATCAGTTCGTGGTGCTGCTTAAAAACAGCGTCAGCCAGATGATTTACAAGCACGCCATTTCCACGGTCGTGCCGGCGCGCAACGTGCGGCTGAATTTGGCGACGGATGAAAACGGTGTTGGCAACGATCCGGCCTGACCGCTTCGGCGACGGTCACGGGAGGCGGTTTGTTCGAGCGTCCGCGCGGCGGTGAACGCGCCGTTCTGGTGCATTTGCTGCTGAATGGCTTGGAAGACGGGCAGGAGTCGGGCGAATTTCGGGCGCTGGCGCTATCGGCGGGCGCGGAGTGCGTGGCCCTGATTTCGGGGCGGCGGCAATCGCCGGACGCGCGCTGGTTCGTCGGCAGCGGCAAGGCCGACGAGATCCGCGAGGCGGTCCGCCAGCACGGGGCGGAACTGGTGATTTTCGATCATTCGTTGACGCCGGGCCAGGAGCGCAATCTGGAGGCTTTCCTGCAATGCCGGGTGTTGGGTCGCACCGGGCTGATCCTGGATATCTTCGCCCAGCGCGCCCGCAGCTTCGAGGGAAAATTGCAGGTGGAACTGGCGCAACTGCGCCACCTGTCCACCCGGTTGGTGCGCGGCTGGACCCATTTGGAGCGCCAGCGCGGCGGCATCGG
>DPWB01000141.1 GCA_003527885.1 Candidatus Competibacteraceae bacterium | reverse complement strand
GTGGGGCGAAAGCGTGGTGATGCGCATCCTCGACAAGGCCAGCGTGGTGCTGGATTTCCCGGTGCTGGGCTTCAGTCCGCGCACCCTGGCGCGTTTTTTGGAAATCCTGCATCTGCCGCACGGCATCATCCTGGTGACCGGCCCCACCGGCAGCGGCAAGACCACCACGCTGTACACCGCCCTGCAAACCATCAACACCTCGGAACGCAAGATTCTGACCGTCGAGGATCCGGTCGAATACCAGTTGGAAGGCGTCAACCAAATCCAGGTCAAGCCGCAGATCAACCTGACCTTCGCCAACGCCTTGCGCGCCATCGTCCGTCAGGACCCCGATGTCATCATGATCGGCGAGATGCGCGACCTGGAAACCGCCGGCATCGCCGTGCAATCCGCCTTGACCGGCCATCTGGTGCTGTCCACCCTGCACACCAACGATGCGGCCGGCAGCGTCACCCGCTTGCTGGACATGGGGGTGGAAGACTATCTGCTGACCTCGACTATCAACGGCATCCTCGCCCAGCGCTTGGTGCGCCTGCTCTGCACCCGCTGTCGCCAGCCGTATCCGGCGTTGCCGGAGCTGGTCGAAGAAATGCGCCTGCACCGTTTCAGCGACACGCGCGACATCACCTTATATAAACCGGTCGGCTGCGAGCACTGCGGGGGCAGCGGTTATCGGGGCCGGGCGGCCATCATGGAATTCCTGGTGATGAGCGACCCGCTGCGGCGGCTGGTGCTGAAACACGCCGACGCCGGCGACTTGCAGGACACCGCCCAGCAGGAAGGCATGGACACCATGTACGAGGACGGCTTGCGCAAGGCGGTGGCCGGCCTGACCACGGTCGAGGAAGTGCTGCGGGTGACCACCCAGCAGGAGCAGGACGCCTGATATGCCCCGCTATCGCTACGAGGCGGTGGATGCCGCCGGCGAGGTGCTGCGCGACGAGCTGGAGGCGTCGAGTTCGGGGGCGGCCATCGAGCGCCTGCGCGACCAGGGGCTGTTGCCGTTGTCGGTCGATGAAGCCAAAAGCGGGTTGCTGCGCGGCGGTCTGGGTCAGCCGCTGTTCAGCAAACGGCGGGCATTATCCCGCAAGACGCTCGGCGTGTTCACCCAGCAACTGGCCAGTTTGCTGGGGGCTGGAATGCCGTTGGATCGGGCGCTGACCATCTTGATCGGCGTCGCCGAGGACGAACGCGGCAAGGCCCTGCTGGAGCGGGTGCAGGAAAAAGTGCGCGGCGGCTCGACGCTGGCGGACGCCCTGGAGGCGCAAGGGGCGTTTTCGCGCTTTTATCTGAACATGGTCCGGGCGGGCGAATCCGGCGGCGCGCTGGAAACGGTGCTGAAGCGGCTGAACGAGTTTCTGGAGCGCTCGCAGGCCTTGCGGGAAACGGTGACCTCGGCGCTGATTTACCCGATCATCCTGCTGTCGGTCGCCGTGCTGTCGGTCATCATCTTGCTGACCTTCGTGGTGCCTCAGTTCGAACGCCTGTTCGCCGACGCCGGCAAGGCGCTGCCGCTGGCGACGCAAATCGTGATCGCCCTCGGCAACGGGTTCCGGCATTACTGGTGGGTCGGGCTGACCGCGGTCGGGCTGACCGTGACGGTGGCGCGCCGGCAGTTGAGCCGGCCGGACAGCCGCGCCCGCTGGGATCGGCGGCTGTTGCGCTTGCCGCTGTTCGGCGATTTGATCGCCAAGGTCGAAACCGCGCGGCTGACCCGAACCTTGGGAACCTTGCTCGGCAACGGCGTGTCACTGCTAAATGCCTTGACCATCGTGCGCGAGACGCTGAGCAACCAGGTACTGGCCGGCGCGCTGGGCGAGGTGGCGGAACACGCCAGGACCGGCCGGGGGTTGGCCGAACCACTGTCGGAGGCGGGCCATTTCCCCAAACTGGCGGTGCAGATGATCAGGGTCGGCGAAGAAACCGGCCAGTTGCAGGAGATGCTGATCCAGGTGGCCGACACTTACGATGGCGAGGTGCAAACCGCCGTCAAGCGCCTGCTGACGCTGCTGGAGCCGGCCTTGATCTTGGGGTTGGGCGCGGTCGTGGCCGGTATCATCATGTCCATCCTGGTGGCCATCCTCAGCCTCAACGACTTGGCTTTCTGAGCCGGGTTGGCTCCCACGTTTCGAACTGAACTTTCTGTAGGTGCGTACCGATGAGATTCCACAGCGACGTCCGCCGCTCGCGCGGTTTTACCTTGATCGAATTGTTGGTGGTGCTGGTGATTCTCGGCCTGCTGGCGGGTTTGGTCGGACCGCAGGTCATGAAGTACCTGGGCGGCGCCAACACTAAAACCGCCAAATTACAAATCGAGGATTTCAGCACCGCACTCGATGCGTTCCGGCTGGACATGGGGCGCTACCCCAACACGGCGGAAGGCTTGCAAGCGTTGGTCTCTCAGCCGGCGGGCGCCAGCCGGTGGAACGGCCCTTATTTGAAGAAAAACCTCATCCCCAAAGATCCTTGGGGCAACGATTATCAATATCGCGCGCCCGGCCAGCGCAGCGGCGGCGCGTTCGATCTGTACTCGCTGGGCGCCGACAACGCCGAGGGCGGCGACGGCGAAAATCAGGATGTGGTGGGCTGGCTGTAGCCGCGCCGGACCCACCGGATGGCGTCGATCCGGCCGCGACAGCGGGGCTTTACCCTGCTGGAGCTGATGGTGGTGCTGGTGATTGCGGTGCTGTTGGTCGCGGTCGCGCCGCCGTTGCTGTCCGGCTTGAGCGGCGCCGCCGAACTGCGCGGCGCGGCGCGGCAACTGGCCGCCGGCTTGCGCTTCGCCCGCAACGATGCGGTCACCCGCCAGCGGGAGGCCACCTTGACGCTCGATCTGGCCCAACACCGCTTCTCGGTCAGCGGCGACCCGCGCGAAATCGGCTTGCCGGAAACCCTGGCCTTGCAGCTTTATACCGCCCAGTCGGAACTCTGGGATCAAACCACCGGCAACATCCGGTTCTTCCCGGACGGCAGTTCCACCGGTGGCGCGATCACGGTCAGCGGGCCGAAACGGGCCTACCGGGTGAACGTGGACTGGTTGACCGGGGGCGTCGCCATCGTCGAGCAGGACGTACCGTGAGCCGGCAACGCGGTTTTTCCTTGCTCGAAATCTTGGTGGCGTTCGCCATCCTCAGCATTTCGCTGGGCGTGCTGTTGCAAGTGTTCGCCACCGGCTTGCGCAACGCCGGCACGGCCGCTGATTACACGCAAGCGACCCTGTACGCCGAATCGATCCTGGCCGCCATCGGCCGGGAGGCACCGCTGAGCGAGGGCAGCCATTCCGGTTCGATCGACGAGCAATTTTCCTGGCGCAGCCGGATCAGCCCTTATCTCGACGGGATGCCCGATCCCGAAAAAATCCGGGTGCGCGCCTATCGGGTCGAGGTCGAGGTGTTCTGGAACGGCGTGCTGAAAACCCGTTCCGTCGTGCTGGAAACGCTGCGGCTGGCGCCCCTGCCGCCGCCGCAAGGGCCGGCCTGATGGTCCGGGCAAGGCGCGCTCCGAGGGAAGGGCAAGCGGGATTCACCTTGTTGGAACTGGTGGTCGCCATCACCTTGCTGGGCTTGCTGTTGGTGGTGCTCTACAGCGGCTTGCGGCTGGGATTGAACGGTACGGACAGCGGCGAGCGGCGGGCCGAGGCGACCAACCGGTTGCGGCTGGTGCAGGAATTCTTACGCCGCCAGTTGGTGCAATCCATGACCGTCCGGACCAACGACCAGCAGGGCAACAGGGTGGTCGTGTTCTCCGGTCAAGCGGACGGCATCGAATTCGTGGCGCCGCTGTTGACCCAACTAGGGCAGGGCGGCCTGTATCGGATTCGCCTGGGGGCGAGCGACGGCCGGTTGTGGATGCGCTGGCGGCTTTATCGGGCGGACGAGGGGCCAGCGGGCGGGCAGGAGCGCGAAACCGTGCTGCTAGACGGCGTCACCGGCGTGGAGTGGGGTTATTTCGGCCCGGAACGAGACGACGACCAGCAACCGCCGCGCTGGCGCGCCGACTGGTCCAACACCGAGCGGCGGCCGTTGCTGGTGCGCTTGAATCTGACCCGGCCGGGAGAACCCTGGCCCGATTTGGTGGTCGCGCTGGCCGAGGGTTCCCGCCGATGAGCGCGGTTTACAGGCTTCGGGTCTTGGCGGTGGCCACGCCGCAGCGCGGCATGGCGCTGGTGATCGTCTTGTGGATCGTCACGCTGTTGGCGGTCATGGCGGGCGGCTTCGCCTACTCGATGCGGATTGAGACGCGGCTGGCCGCCAGCACCACCGAACGCGCTCAGGCCAGGGCGCTGGCCGAGGCGGGCGTGGCCTACGCTCAAGCTTGGCAATTGGATCAGGACGCCAGCCGCAAGCAGTGGCCGCCGAACGGCGACCCGCATGAGTGGGCGTTCGGCGGCGGGCGTTTGCGGATCGAGGTGACCAGCGCCAACGGTCTGGTCGATCTCAATACCGCCGATCCCAGCATCCTCAAGTTGCTGTTCGCGGGCGCCGGGGTGGAGGCCGCCGGCCAGGATCGGCTGGTCGATGCGCTCATGAAGCGGCGGCAATTGAAGGAAACGGCGGGCCTTGACGCCACCCGCACCCAGTGGATGGGCCTGTTGCAACAAGCGCTTTTTCAAAGCGTCGAGGAATTGCAGCAAATCGAGGGCATCACCAAACAAATCTACGAACGCATTGCCGACGGGGTTACCGTGTTTTCACCCCACCTCGGAATCGCGCCGGAGCTGACGCCGGCCTGGTTGTTGCGCGCTTTGGGTCTTGACGAAAGGGCGGTCGCCGATTACGTCGCGGCCCGCGCCCGCGCCGCCGCCGAGGGTACGCCACCCCCGCCACCCCCCCAAGCAGAGGGGAATGCCTTTTTTTCCGGCGGGCGGGGAAACGTTTATCATATAACCGTCGCGGCGGAGACGGCGGCGGGAACGGCGGCGCTTATCAAGATGATCACCGAAATACGGGGGGGCGCTAACGGCCAGAATTTCCGGGTGCTCGCCTGGCGCGAAGGGCGCTAGGCGTCCCTTTTTTTCACGGTTTGCGGTGGGTGGCTCAAAAGCCGGAAATCAGACTTTATGGAGTCCTTTTAAACGGTGGCGACTAGTTTGCGGGCGCTGAAACTCAACCCTCGCTGGGATGGGCGTTCCCTCTGGCAGTGGTGGCGGGATGGCTTGCTGGCGTGGTTGCCGCTGCCGGTCCGGCGCTGGTTGGCGGGTTCTACGCGACAGCTCGTGCTTGCGTTGAGCGACGGGGAGTGTGTTTTGCTGCGCGAGGAGACCGGCCAAACCCAGGAACTGGAGCGGCTTGACCGCGCGGCGCCGGACTGGAACGCGGTGGCGGAATGGTACAGGACCGAAAAACCCCGGCAATTGGCGTTGCGCTTTCCGGCCAACCAAGCGCTGGTCCGGCCGCTGTTGCTACCGCTGGCCGCCGAGAAAAACCTACGTCAGGTGGCCGGATTCGAAATGGATCGCCTGACGCCGTTTACCGCCGCTCAGGTTTGCTACGATGTCGCCGTGCTGGAGCGCCAGCCCGAGCAGCGGCGGTTGCAAGTCGAGCTGACCGCTATCCCGCAGGCGGTGGTGGAGCCGTTGCTGACGCCGTTGCGCCAGCGGGGCTTGCCGCCGGATGTGGTAGAGGTGGCCGGTGGCCGTCCCAACCTGAATTTGTTGCCCCTGGAGCAGCGCGTGCGTCGCGGTTTTTGGGAGCGGCGCTTGTGGGGGGCCTTGATCGCCGTCGCGTTGCTGCTGGCGGTGGCGGCGGCGATCTTGCCGATCTGGCAGCAGCGCGCGTTACTGATCGCCACCATGGTCAAGGCCGACCGGCTCCAGCCCGCCGCGAACCAAGCCTTGACCTTGCGCGACCAACTCGATCGGGTGCTGGAAACCTCCCGGATGCTGGCGCGGAAAAAACAGGCGTTGCCACCCAGGATCGACCTGTTGCGGGAACTGACGGGCATTCTCCCGGACGACACTTGGCTGGAACGCTTGCAGATCAAGGGAGATAACGCACAAATCGTCGGCCAGTCTTCCAAGGCTTCGGCGCTGGTGGGCATCGTCGAGGCGTCGAAGCTGTTGAGTGGTACCACCTTCATGTCGCCGGTCACTATCGATCCACGTTTTGGCAAGGAGCGTTTCATGTTGAGCGCCCGAATTGGCCTGGAACCCTGATGGCCGCGCCGACTAAGCCCGGTCTCGGCCATCGTTTGTCCGCGCTGCTGCTGCTGGTGCTGGTGATCGGTGGGTTTTACCTGCTGGTGGATCGGATATTGGTCGGTCGGTATCATTTTTACCACGACCGCCTGGAGCAGACGCAGGGGCGCTTGGCGCAGTTGGAGCGGATGGCGGCCAGCCGGGAGCCGATCCAACGGCTGATCGCGAACATCCAACAGGATTCCGCTCTGTCGGCCCAATACCTACCGCAATCCGCGCCGCCGCTGGCCGCCGCCGATCTGCAACAACGCGTCAAGACGGTCATCGAGGCGTCGGGCGCGACCTTGCGCAGCACCCAGACGCTGCCGCCGGTCGAAGAGGGCAACGCCGTGAAGGTCAGCATCAGCACGTCTCTGGTGGGCGATACCGAAAGCTTGCAAAAGATTTTGTACAACCTCGAAGCGCAGACCCCGCTGTTGTTTGTCGATAATGTCGATGTCAGCGCGCGGGACAACCGGCCGCGGTTGCCCAACGGGCGATTGGCGAGTTACACACGGGTGCAACTGACGGTTCAATTTGAAGTTTCTGGCTATTTGCGCAAGGAGAGCGGTTGAGTGTCGGCTAGAGCGGTAGGTTTGGTTTTCTGGGTGTCGGTTGCCGGGCTGGCCGCCACCGCCTTGCTTTGGCAGCTTCGCCATCCACCACAAGCGCCGGCCGTCAACACGGCCAGCCAAAAACCGCCCGATTTGCCGGTGGTGACTCCGGTCGCGCCGTTTCGGTTGCCCGTGGCGGCGGCCTATAACGAAATAACCGGTCGCCCGTTGTTCATCGCCACCCGGCGGCCCGAGCCGCCACCGCCCGAAGAACCCGCACCGGAAAAACCGCCGGCCGGGCCGGAGAAGAAATTTTTACTGTTGGGCGTCATGATCAGCCCTCATCTCACCACAGTACTGTTGCGGCCGGAAGAACCGAACGCCAAGACGGTGCGGATCAAACCGGGCGAGACGGTCGATGGCTGGCTGTTGGAAAAGGTCTCGCCCAACCAGGTCGTGATCCGTCAAGGGCAGGTCAGCCGCGAACTGAATTTGGTGCGCCAAAAAAGACCGCCCAGAGCCAGAGCGGGTCGAACCGGCGCCAGGGGCGGGCAGGAAGCGGCGCCGCCGGCCGTTGTGCCGGTCGTGCCGCAACCGGGCGAGCTGCCACAAGCCGCGGTGCCCCCGCCGCCTCTATAACGATGGATAATCCGTTTATGAAAAAACGTTGGCTATTACCGGCAACCGCCATCATGCTGGCCTCGCTCGGCGCGTGCGCCGCATTTTCGACTGATGAGGGGGCCGCGGAAATGGCGGCCGAAGCTACGCCGGTCGGCGGTCAGCCGCGGCTGACCGCGAGACCGCTGCCTGCGCCGTCGGCGGGCGCCGAGGGCGCAGCGGTCACGCCGCCTTCCCGGTCTTCCCTGGTATCGCCGGGAACCGGGAGTTTCATCGACCAGAAAATCGCCTCCCAAGCCGCGCCGACGGTGGCGGCCTCCAGCACTGCCCCCGGCGAAGTCACCTTGAATTTTGAGGGGGCCGACATCCGCGATGTCGCCAAAGTGATTTTTGACACGCTAAAGGCCAACTACACGGTCGATGCGCAGGTGCAAGGGGAGGTGACAGTCCAGACCACCCGGCCGCTCGCCCGTGACCAGTTGTTGCCGACGCTGGAGACGGTCTTGCGGATGAGCAACGCGGTGCTGGTGCGCGACGGAAACATGTACCGGATCATTCCGGCGGCCGGGGCCGTGCAAAAGGGTAACTTCGTTCCACGCTTGGGCGGGGCCGGCAAAGTGGGCTACAGCGTGCGGATCGTGCCGCTGCGCTATGTCAGCGCCGCCGAAATGCAGGCGATCATCGCGCCTTTCCTGCCCGAAGGCGGCGTTCTCCGGGCGGACACCATCCGCAACTTGCTGGTCCTGGCCGGCACGCCGCAAGAGCTGGCCAGCGTACAAAGCACCATCGAAACCTTCGATGTGAACTGGCTGAAAGGTATGTCGATCGGCATGTTCCGGTTGCGCAACATCGACAGCCAAGCCATGGCGACCAACCTGAACCAGTTGCTGGGCGAAGGGTCGGGGACGCCGGTGGCCGGGTTGATACGCTTCGTGCCGCTCAGCAAGCTGAACGCGGTGCTGGTGGTGACGCCGCAGGCCGAATACCTGAAGGAAGTCGCTGTCTGGATCGAACGGCTGGACGGTGTGGGCGGCGAGCGGCTGTATGTTTATCAGGTGCAGAACAGCCGGGCCGATTATGTCGCCGAGCTGCTCAACGGCCTGTTCAATCTCGGTGGCGGCGGTCAGGGCGGTGGCCGGGGCGGCGAAGTGGCGCCCGGTTTAAAAGCCGGGCAACTGTCTGGTGGCGGCCTGGGGACGAGCGGTGGCTTAGGGGCCGGCGGCGGCCTGGATTCGGGGGGTGGATTGTCGGGCAGTTCGGGGTTGAGCGGTGGCGGCAGCGCCTCGACGCTATCGGGAAGATCGCCCTCCGGCGGCGCGTCCCCTCCGTTGGGGCCTGCCTCGACGGGCAACTCCTCGACCTCTGGCGGCGGCCGCGCCGGCGGACGGATCGGCGGAGGGGCGTCGGCGACCGCTGGTGGTGGGGCCGCGTCCGCCATTGGCGGCGCCATCGGGTCCGGTGGACCCAGCGCGGGCATGGAAGAAGTGCGCATCGTGGCGGATACCGAGAACAACTCCTTGCTAATCTGGGCGACCAACCAAAATTACGAGCGGATTATCAGCACGTTGCAGAAGATGGATACCACGCCCCGCCAAGTGCTGATCGAAGCGACCATCGCCGAAGTGACGTTGTCCGGGCAGTTGCAATACGGATTGCAGTGGTTTTTCAATAACGATGTCGGCCACAACGTCGGCAACAAGGGTGTGGGGTCGCTGGGCATCGGCAACAGCGAGCTGGGACTCAATGCGACTACGGCCGCTAGCGACGGCAAGACGGTCCCGGCTATTCTTCCCGCATCGGCCAACGCCTTTTCGTACACGATCATGGATAACGCCGGCATGGTGCGCGCTCTGCTGAAAACCTTGGCCAGCGATTCCAAGGTGAAGGTGCTTTCCTCGCCGCATGTGATGGTGTTGGACAACCAACAGGCGCTGATCAGGGTCGGTACGCAGCAACCGGTTTTAGGCCAGATCAGCAGTTCGACCAGCACGGGCAACCTCCAGTCCTTCAACCTCAAGAATACCGGCGTATTGCTGGAAGTGTTGCCGCGCGTCAATTCCGGCGGTATGGTGAATATGGAAGTCAGGCAGGAAGTCGTCGATGTTGGGGGCATTGACGATGCCACCAAACAGCGCGCGTTTCTGGAGCGCAGCGTGACCAGCAAAGTGGCGGTCAAAAGCGGTCAGACCCTGGTGCTGGGTGGCCTGATCCGGGATAATCGGACCGTCTCGAAAGGCGGCCTGCCGGTGCTCTACAAAATCCCCGTAATCGGTTCTTTGTTCGGCAGTACCTCCGAGGCGCTGGACCGAACCGAGCTGATCGTGCTGCTCACCCCGCGGGTGGTCGAAAACAGCCGGGACGCCGAGCAGGTCACCGAGGAACTCAAGCGCAAGATGCGCGAAATCGCGCCCATGGTGCCCGCCTCCTGAATGCATTGTGGGCCAGTTTGTTGTTGATTTGCAACTTTGCCGGTGCTGAGATAGGATGTTGTCAGAGGGAACGGTAAGGCAATCCTTGCATTTCATATCTATTCTATTTATAAATAATACAAGTAAATTTTTTGTTGTAAGGATAAAGCTGTTGCGCAAACAACAAAAATATGTTGTTATGTTGACACCGGCTGGATTCCCATGTAGTCTCTCACTGGTAGTCAGTCTCTGCTTTTTGTTAAAGCGCTCGTGCGATGCAACCTATAGGAGTTACGAGATGATGGCGAATTTTAAGAAAGTTGGCGTGGCGGCGGCGGTTGCCACCGCCCTTGGCGCTTCCGGTGCCGCTTATGCCGTGCAACAGGGCACCCCTGGTGACGCGCTGCTGATTCCCTATGTGGTGACGGCGGGTGCCGGCAAGCTCAACACCATGATCAGCGTTGTGGCGGTCAGCCCGAACAGCGTCAACGTCAGCCAGTTCAACACGCTGAGCGGCACCAAGACGGATACGAGCTGCAACGGCCGCCTGCATTGGTTCTTCTTCGACAAAGAAAGCAACGAGGTCGCGGACAACACCTTGCCGGTGACCTGTAACGACTGGGTTGGCCTCGATTTCGGCAGCATCGTCGAAGACGCCACACGGCCGATCCCCAGCGCTTTGAACACTCCGGGCTACATGGTCATCACCGATAATGCCGCCGGTGACGCTACTGGGAGTGGAATGATCCTCTACGGGGCCGCCTATCAGATCAGGGGCAATTGGGCCACGCAAGCCTATATCCCCGTGGTGCCGCTGGTCGACTCGGCCGATGGCTCTTTGGGCGATGAAGTTGATCACGTTGGCGCATTCGTGGCAAATGTTAACCCGGTGAAGGCCGGCATGGCCTTGGCGAGCGGCGCGGGCCAAAGGGCGTTATTCAGCTTGCGCTATTATTTGAAAGCCGAGGCTCCGGCCGGTGACACGGAGTTTGTGCTGTGGTTCCCGGACAACAGCGACGCCCGTAACAACCAGAATATCCTGGTCTACGATGCGGACGAAAGGGCCATTTCCGCGACGACCAACGTTCCCTACGAGTTAAACGTGGTTGGGGTCGGCGCGGATGCTAAAGAAGGCCGGTTGATCACGGCCACCATCAAAGATGGTTTGGCCGAGACTGGTTTTGTGCTGTTTGGCGTGGCCGACGGTGTTGGCCCTGCCGACGCTCCTACCTCGCGCGCGGGTGTGGCTTTTAGCTTGATCGGTGTCAACGGTAGTGGTACCGACCAAACCCAGACCGAGCTGGCCCACGAGCGTGGCGTTCGGTAAGCATTACTAGCATCTCATCGCCGCCCTCTCCACAACGCGGAGAGGGCGGCGGCTGAAACGGCGTACGATCAGTGCGCCGTTTTTGTTTTTATCTTAAAGGAAGTTCGATTGAAGTTTTAGATAAGATGCAAAAACAACTTTTGCTCGTTTTGGCGGCGATAGTGATCGGGTGGCCGATTGCTTTGGAGGCTGTGGAATCGGGTCAAACGGCTGGGGCAACAATCGATGCGCCAAGTGGCCCGACCGAGAAACGGCCGGTCTGGAGCGATCCGGAAGGCCGCCATAGCCGTTTTTTGGTCAATGGCGGAGCATTTCACGTTCTCGTGGACGATCTGGACGGCGACGGCCGCCCGGATTTGTTGTTTACCTCCCACGGCGGCAATATGCTTCGGGTGTTTCGGCAGACCGCCGCGCGCCGCTTTGAAGCCACCGACGAGCAAGACATCGCCGGCTTTCACCCCAACGACACCATCGCGTTGCCCGGCGCGCCCAAGCGCTACTTGATCAACGCCGAGGGAAAAAGCCTCTTGCGGGTAACGGCCGCTCAACCCGACGGCCGCTTGACTTTGATCTCCGACTATAGCCTGCCGCATCCGCTCGGAACGACGCCGTTTGCATGGCCCGGTTGGGGGCCGCTCAGCTTGGCGGTCGCGCCTTATACCGGTTCGAGCGTGACCCTGTTGCGCGATTTCAACCCCGAAAAAGGGGAAGCTAAAGCGGCCATTGAAATAGCGGCGGAAGCCGATCCCCAACCGGCGCGCTTGGCGGATTTGGATGGCGATGGAGTGCCGGAATTGGTGTTTCCCACCTTTCGCACCAACAAAGTCTGGGCCATCGAACCGCGTGGTTCGGAGCAGGTGCCCCACGTGCGCGAGCTGGCGGCGTTCAAAATGGGGTGGCCGCGCCATGTCGTGCCGTTC
>DPWB01000043.1 GCA_003527885.1 Candidatus Competibacteraceae bacterium | reverse complement strand
GGCAGTTCGACCACGATCACGCTCCACACCACCCAGACCGCGAAAGCCAGCAGCAGCGCGGGCATCGACAGCCACAGGTTACGGTGGGCGATGCGCCGTCCGACCGATTGCCAGAACGTCTCATCGTCCGGCCGCCAGTCGGCCAGCAGGTGACGGCGGCGGTAGACCCGCTCGATCAGGTTGGCGCTCGCCAGTTCGGCGCGCACCTCGGCGTGCCGTTCCAGAATCTCCTCGCGCTCGTTCTTTTCGGCCACCCAGGTCCACAGCATGGTGACCACCACCAGCAGGAACATCAGCATGAAGCAACTGCTGCGCACGCCCACGGCGTCGGCGGCGACCCCGAACATGATCGGCATCACAAAACCACCCAAACCGCCGATCAGGCCGACGATGCCGCCAACCACGCCCATCTGGGTCGGATAATAATCGGCCAGACTGCGATAGACGCTGGCCTTGCCGAAGCCCTGGGCCATGCCGACCACGAACGCCAGCACGGTGAACAACACGACGCCGATGCCGAGATTGACCGAGACATCGCCCTTGATGCCGTGAATGACCATGGTGGTCGGCGGATAGCTGAGCAGGAACAGGCACGCCAGGCTGATCCACAGCACCCACCAGGTGACGACGTTGCCGCCCCACTTGTCCGACGCCCAACCGCCCAACGCGCGAATCGCCCCGGAGGGCAGATCGAAGAAGATGGTCAGAAAAGCGGCGGTCGCCAGCGGCAGGCCGTATTCGCCGACGTAGTATTTCGGCAGCCACAAGGCCAGCGCCACGAAGCCGCCGAACACGAAAGCGTAAGCCAGCCCGAAGCGCCAGACCCGCGCATCCAGCAAGGGTTGCAACTGCTGGCCGAGGCTGGGCCGGGCACGGTTTTGCTCCGCGTCTTTCTGGTGCAGCGGATCGGTGTAGGTGAAAAACCAGAACAGTATGGCCATCACGATCATGGCGACGGCGTAGACCTTCGGCACCATCTGCCACGCACCGAAGGCGGCGATGATCATGGGCGCGACGAATTTGGTCAGCGACGAGCCGGCGTTGCCCGCGCCGAAAATGCCCATCGCCGTACCCTGGCGCTCCTTGCTGAACCAGGTCGAGGTGTAGGCGATGCCGACCGCAAACGAGCCACCGGCTAGCCCGACGAACAACCCCAACACCAGATATTGCCAATACTCCGTCGCGTAAGAGACCAGCCAGGTGGGAATCGACACCAGCAGCATCTGGATGAAAAACACGATCCGCCCGCCGTAGCGGTCGGTGAGGATGCCCAGCGGCAGCCGCACCAACGAACCGGTCAGAATCGGGGTCGCCACCAGCAGGCCGAACTCGGTTTCGTTGAGGTTCAGCTCAGCCTTGATCTTGATGCCGATGACCGAAAACATGACCCACACGGCGAAGTTCACCGCGAAGGCCATGGTGTTCATGGTAAGAACGGAGATTTGTTGTTTTTTTAGCGTGGCCATCGCGGATCTCGCAAAGAATGCTGCATCCGCAATATTACAAGTAGCGCCGACGGGATTCCTTGACCAAGATCAAGATTTTAGGCCCGCCGGACGGGGTGCTGCGGCGTGGTCGGTTCAGGGATTCAGCGGCTTTCGGCAAAAACACCGCTTTATCGTCAGGAGCGCCCCTCCCAAGCCAAGTGATTCAAATACGCCAAGCGGGCCGCCTCATCCGGCAGCGCCTCGCGCAAGAGCTCCGCGAAGCATGAATCGCTTTCGGGATCGTGCAGCAGCAACCGAGCTTGCGCCGCGCGCGGGATTCTGGTGATGCGTTCTGGCGGCCGGGAGAGTTTGACGGCTTGCTGTTGGCTGGCGGTAGGGTCGTTCATCGTGTTGCGCCTCCCGTTGCGACTCAAGCGAGTGAGGGCGGTTCAAGATTAAGGCTCCAGATTGATTATGACCGCTCCCTCGGGCCAGCTCCGAACACAACCCCGCGATGAGATCGGATCGCGCTATAGGATAGGGGATAGGGTCGCGTGCTGGCGATCGGGCTTAAGGCATTCAGGAAAACCTCAGATTCATGAAAAATGCGACTTGAGTTGCCACGAGCGTGGATTCGAAGGGGTTAACCCGGAAAAACCAGCGTGTCACCTGTCAGTCTCAGGTCGTTTCTGGATTAAAGCGTTTCATCGGTCGAATCGCCAAGCCTTTCTCGATGGCCTTGACATGCTTGAGAGTGGTGGCTTCATCCGCCGCCGCGAATAGGCCATCGGAGGCATACGTCGCTCGTTTAGCGGCATTGGCCACGCTTTGGCCGTAGGAGCCCGAGCCCATCGAACAGCCGATCAGAACGATTTTACCGCCGGATTTTAGTACGTTACCTATTGAATTCCAAAACTTCTCGCCTTCGGACGAAAGCGTTCCATCGCAACTAGTAGAGCCCCAAGGTTGGTATCCTCCTTCCTCGGAGGCGAGGTTGGGACCGTCGCAAAGACCGCCGTGGCTAATGGTCAAGACAGTAGACAGATTGCTCACCTCCGCCCAAGTAAAAACTTTACCATCCAATTTGTAAAGGCCAACAACCAGCACGCCCAAAACATCCCTGACCGTGGTCTCCACGATAATCGCTTTCTTGGCGTACACCTTCCGATTTAACGACTTGGCGACATCCTTGAACATGGAGGCATGTTTCCCTTGAGAGGGCACGATAATGACCGCTTTGGTTGTCATTTAAAGTCTCGCTGATTAGTTTTAAACCGTGCGGCCAATGTTTAGGCCCTCAACGACTCTGCTGCCGAGCTTCCCAGATTTGGCGTAAGATATTCTCCGTCAAATAGTCCACTTCCACGATGGCAAACGGTTGACGGGTGGCAATCGGGAATTGATATTTGTGGCCGCTTTCGCAATCGCTATAGTGAATGCTACCTTTGCCAGGGCTTTTCATATCGATGGTGTAACTCAGAGCGCACATCCTATAGAGCGAATTGTAAGCCAAGACATAACGACCGTTTTTCAAGGACCGGGGAGACCGTTGGGAATCCGTGGTTTGCAAAACTTTGGTTTTTATAATTTTCAAAACGTTATAGCGGATTTCTTCATTCGTTACGACTGCCGCTGGTGGAAAGAAGCGGCCATCGATAAAGCCCGTAATCTCCCGAGCGAGTTCATAAAAATTGCGCTCTTTTTTCTGGTGAGGCGGTACTGCTCTAAAAATGAGAAGATAGCGGATATCGTCTTCGGTTTTGTCTGAACTGAGCGTTTCGGCGAAGGCTCCTTCCGTGGAAAGCAAGGCAAGCAATGCTATTGAACATGCCCCTACAATCGATGCTTTGTCAGGTATCATGGTTATCCCCCGTTATAAATACCCGCCGCTCGGCCTCCGCTTCAACAGCGGCGTTTATTCCTCTCGCTGAACGGAACTCGGCTTGGATATTTGATAGAAGGCACACCCAACCCCTTATACTCTTAAAATGCTCGAAGGCATTTTATGTACCAATTTAAAGCGACCAGCAATTCCGCCCTCGACCAGCCACTCGGCGGCGGTCGAACGGGTAGCGATGCGGTTCACAGTGGAACGGTACGAACCAATTTGGTCGGCTCAAAATGAGCCACGCCCTCGGTGAACGGGCCGGGGCGACGACGGCTTTCCTTCTCTCGCTGGCCGAGCAACCTGACTGCCGGGATTAAAGCACTCCGCTCATGGCCGCTTTGCCGGACAACGACCCCTCCGCCGACGCTCCGGGCGTATCGCCCCGCGCGGCGTTGGTGCTGCTCGGCTTCGTGATCGTGCTGTGGGGCGCGAACTGGCCGGTGATGAAAGTCGGCTTGCAGTTCATCCCGCCGCTGAGCTTCGCCGCCGCGCGGATGGTGATGGGCGCGATCATCCTGTTCGCGGTGGCCGCCGCCTTGGGCGAGTTGCGCTTTCCCGACCGGCGGGACTGGCCGATCGTGTTGGCGGTGGGCGCGCTCCAGATGGCCGCCTTCATGGCGCTGACCACCGTGGGTTTGCAATTCGTGCCGGCGGGTCGGTCGGCGATTCTGGCCTACACCACGCCGTTGTGGGTGACGCCGCTGGCGATCTATGTGTTGGGCGAGCGGCTGAACCGACTCAAGTTATACGGCCTGCTGTGCGGGCTGGGCGGCGTGGCGGTGCTGTTCAACCCCTTCGGCTTCGACTGGCGCGATCCCCATGTGTTGCTCGGCAACGGTTTGTTGCTCGCCGCCGCGCTGGCGTGGGCGCTTTTGATCGTCCAAGTTCGCCGCCATCGCTGGCAGGGTTCGCCGCTGTCGCTGGGACCGTGGCAATTCAGCGTGGCGGCGGTGTTGCTGGTACCGCTGGCGCTGATTTTTGAGGCGGACCGGCCCTGGCGTTGGTCGAGCGAACTGGCTTGGGTCTTGCTCTACAACGGCCCGCTGGCCAGCGCCTTTTGCTTTTGGGCGATGCTCACCATCAACCGCGCCCTGCCCGCCATCACCACCTCGCTCGCCAGTTTGGGCGTGCCCGCCTTTGGCTTGTTGGCCTCGACGCTGGCGCTGGGCGAGCCGATGACCGCCACCAACTCGTTGGGTTTTCTGCTGATCGCGGGCGGCGTGGCGGGCGTGGTCTTGGCCGACCGCGCTTGATCGCCCAGCGGAGGCCGGCGCGGCGTCGCTTCTCGCCGATCAAGCGGCGGCAGCGAGACGCTCAGGGGAACATCGCCACCAAGGCATGACGGTCCAACTTGCCCGCGCCGGTCAGCGGCAAGCCAGCGGCCGAGCGAATCTCCCTCGGCACCTTATAACCGGCCAAGTGCTCGCGGCAGAAGGTTTTCAGCTCCTCCTCCGCCACGGTTTGGCCCGCGTGGAACACCACCAGCGCCACCGGCGCCTGACCCCATTTCGGATCGGGCACGCCGGCGCAGATCGCCCCGGCCACGGCGGGGTGCTTCATCAACGCCTGCTCGATCTCCTCCGGCGAGACGTTTTCGCCGCCGGTGATGAACATGTTGTCGGCCCGGCCCTTGATACACACCAGCCCGTCTTGATCCTTGACCGCGAGATCGCCGGTATAGACCCAACCCTCGCGGTTGATGAGCTTTTCGGTGCGCGCCGGATCGTTCAGATAGCCGTCGAAGTTGTGCGGGCTGCGCATACATAACACGCCGACCTCGCCCGGCCCGACTTCTTGCCCCGATTCTTGATCGACGATCTTGGCGTCGCAATGAAACATCGAAGTGCCGATGCTGGCGGAGTTAACCAGTAATTCCTCCATCGAGTCCGTGCGGGCGATGTAGGCGAAATTGGAGGGACCAGCCTCGGTCATGCCGTAGGTCTGGCTGATCGGAATGCCTTTATCGAGAAACACTTGCATCACCGCTTTGGAACACGGCGCGGCGGCGGTGGTGATCGCTTTCACCTTGGAAAAATCGGTGTCTTTGAATTTCGGGTGGGCGATCAGAAATTGCAGCATGGCCTCGACCGCACCGAAGTTCTCGACTCGCCCTCCGTGGATCAGCTCCAAGATCAAACCGGGATTGAACTCGCGCAGCAGCACGCTGGTGACGCCCGCGTGCAGCAGCGGGGTGAAGGTGTTCCAACCGCCGACGTGGAAGAACGGGAAAGTGATCAGGACGCTTCTAAACGCGCCGACGATACCGGTGGCGAGGATGTCGAAGGAATTCCAGACCATCTGCCGGTGCGACACGATACAAATTTTCGGCACGGCGGTGGTGCCGCCGGTATGGACGTACAGAGAGGTGTCGTTCAGCGCCAGCGGCACGTTCACCGCGCGGGGTTCGGTCTTCAGGACGGCGTTTTCAAACTCATTTTGCGCGCCGTCGATGTCGAGCACCTTTTGCACCGACGCCGGCAGCGCCAGGCCGGAGACCAGTTCGGCGAAGGCGTTTTCGTGGACCAGAACGCGGGGCTTGAGCCGGCCCAGCAGGTCGTCCAGTTCCGGCTTTTTCAGCCGCTGGCTCAGCGGAGCCAGGATAACGCCCAATTTGCCGCAGGCCAGATAAAGGTCGATAGCCTCGATGCGGTTGCGGCAGATCAAGCTGATCACATCGCCCTTACCCAAACCGAGGACATCGGCCAGATAGGTTCCCACCCGGCAGGCCCGGTCGTCCAGGTCTCGAAAAGAGTAAGATTTTTCGGTGAAGGAGTCGTAAAGCGCGGTGCGCCGGGGCGTCAGGGCCGCGCGCCGCCCCGCCCAATCGCCGACCCAATCCATCGGCAGGTCGTCGTAGTGTGAAATGAATCCCATGGCCATCCCCTTCGAGTAAAAGCCGAAAAACGTGCGTCGCGGATCGGCGGGCCGATCACTTCGCTGCTATTTTGAGCTTAGAAGATGCATTTTGCGCTGTCGATGCTGGCGCTCGCCTCGCTGCCCTCGCCGGCGGCCCTGCCCTATTGCGGCCGTTCCATCGCGCTTCGGGTCAGCTCCGAATGCAACCCGGCGATCAGATCGGATTGCGTTATGATGCCGACTAACTGACCGGTTCCATCCACCACCGGCAGATGATGAAAGCCTAAATCCGACAGGATCGGCACCAGATCGAGCAAGGATTGATCGGCGCGCGCGGTCTGGAGAGCGGGCGTCATCACCTCTTCGACCAACGGTTTTTGGTCGGACTTGCCGGCCAACCAAGCGGCCAGCGCATGGGTGTCCTGCCGCAAGTCTTCGAGCGGAATTTGCTTCAGGAAATCCACCAACGCGATCATTCCCACCAACTGGCCAGCGGCGTCGAGCACGGGCAAGGCTCTCAGCCTATGCCGGCGCAACAACCGCCACGCCTCGCCCGCCCACTGCTTGGCGGAAACGGTCACCACGTCGCGCGCCATCAGCGCGGCGCAGTCAAGCTCCCCGAAAACTCGGTGGATGGCGGTATCCCCCGCCCGCGCCAGCAGCCGGCGCAACTCGGCGGCGCCGATATCCGGCATCGCCGGCTCCGCCGCCAGCACCGTCAGCACGTCGTCTTCCCGGACGCCGGCGCGCGCGCTCGGCAACGGATCGCCGGTGCCGTGCGGGTTGGGCGGCGGGAGCGGGCGCTGCGGGTAGGGGCGACCGAGCAAGCGATTGAACCCCCACGCCAGCAGCAACAAGCAAACCACATTGACCGCCGCCGGCGCGAGCAGGTAGCCATAACTCAAGTGTTGCCCTTCGGGGTGGGCCAGGATGGGGATGAGCGCGGCCGCGCCGCCCGGCGGGTGCAGGCAATGCAGGCGCAACATGACAAAAGCGGTCAACAGCACGGCGAGACCACACGCCAGCAGCGGCCATTGCACCCAGCGCGCCAAGCTGATGCCGATGGCGAAGCTGATGAGCTGGCCGCCGATCAGCGGCCACGGTTGAGCCAGCGGGCTGGTCGGCAAGGCCAGCACGATAATTGCCGAAGCCCCCATCGAAGCCACCAACACCGGCGCCAGCGCGCCCGGCGCCAGCCACGCCGAAAGAGCGCCGGTCAGCAGTATCGCGATACCGATAGCGGCGGAAGTACGCAGCGCTTCCGGCATGGAAGGCAGCGGGGTGTCGGGAACGAAGCGCTGGAGTAGAGCGAACATTCTGCTGTCTTCTCCGAGAATGCGATGCTTACAGCACACAATGATAGTTTTTATTTTTGGTCGTTGAACGGACCCCGCAAGCCGGCGGATAGACGCCCGCACCGCAACCCCGTCAGCGCTGACGGCCTGCTCCGGCCGGAAGGCCACGGTGGGCCGGTGGAACGCCTGCAAGCGGGCATGGGCCGCGCCCGCGTTTCAAACATCCAAGGCGTTTCGAGAAAATTCTTCATAACGTCTTGGTCGGCCCATCGGCTCATGCTTATGCCTCGAATTCCAGAACGATGCGCGTACCCGCTTCAGGCTGACTGTGTAGCCCGAAACGCGCCTTAATCAGCTCCGCTTGCTCGCGTATGCCGCGTAGGCCGTAGTGCCCCGGACACGGTTGCGCCGGATCGAAACCCACGCCGTCGTCAGCGATCTCGATGCGCACGCGCGCCGGATCGTCGTAGTTCCAGGCCGACGGTGTGGTGGAAGGCGATTCGATCCACTGCAAGCTGAGGCGCACCGTTTGCGCGCTGGCGTGCCGCTCGACGTTATTCAGCGCTTCTTCGATGATACGGAACACCGTTTCCGCCCGTCCGTCAGCCAGACCGGCGGCTTGGAGATCGGCGTGCCACACGGCCTCGATGCCGGAGCGCTCCCGGAAACGGCCCAGCAATCGCTGCAAGGCCGCGCCGAGACCCTCATCGCGCACGCTGTTGTGGCGCATTTGCGTGATCGCGGCCCGCGCGCCGGTCAAACCGCTGGCGGCCACCTCCTCGGCCCGCGCCAGCTCCGCTTCCAGCTCGGCGGGAGCGAGGCGCTGGTGCAGTTTGCGAATCAGGCGGATCTGGGTCAACAACGCCATCAGCGAATGCGCCAGCGTGTCGTGCAGTTCGCGCGCCAGCCGCAGCCGTTCGCGCGTGATCGCGGCGTGGCGCGCTTCGTCGGCCAGCCGTTCGATGCGGGCGGTCCGTTCGGCCACCCGTGCGTCCAATTCGGCGTTCAAGCTCGCCAGCGCGTGCTTTTCTTGCTGGAGATGGCCCACCAACGCGGTGAGAGTCGCCCCGATGCGAGCGATTTCGTCGGTCCCGGTCGGCGCTGACAGGGTTTCTTGGACGCCCTGGCGGACCGCTTCGGCTTGGGTGGCTAGCACGCCCAGACGCAGCGTGAGCGCGCGCGTTACCGAAACGGCAATGAGCGCGGAGACCAAACCCGCCAACAGCACGACCCAAAATACCGTGCGGCGCGCCAGTTTGGCGCGCGCCAAGGCAATATCGGCATCCTGGCGCAGGGTCACCACCCACCCGAAACCCTTCTGTTGTTCCGGGGGCACGATATTGTGGCAAACCACATAGCGTCCGGCCTCGCTGAGATCGGAGTCGGCGGTCAGCGTGCGGCCGAGCCAGCGTTGCGGGCCTAACACCACCATCTTGTCGGCGGTGGCCAGCAATAAATCGAGCGGGCGGCGCGTCTCCAGCTGGCTTAGCAGATCGCTTTCCTGACGCTCGACCCACTCCCACGACAGCCGCGCCCCAAGGACGCCGATCCGGTCGCCCGCGGGCCGCACGATCGGCACGGCCACCACGAAGCCCGGCATCCAATCCTTCAGGGCCAAAGAGGACGAACCCTCATCGAGCAAGGGAACATCGCGGGCACTGCCGAGAAACGGGCCGTGACGGCCTTTTTGAAACCAGGAACGCGCGGCGACATTCTCATCCTGTAGGGGCTCGCCGACGGTAGTCACTACCTGGCCCAGCCCGTCCGCCACCCCGAGCCAGACGAATTCTGGAAATTGCGCCCGCACCGCCTCCAGGTGGCGGCGGTGTAAATCGCCCGTTCCAGCACCGTAATCGGCGCCGAGCTGGGCGGCGGTCGCCCGCAGGATCGACTGGCGATTTTCCAGGTTCGTGTCGAGGGCGTGACGGATTTGGGTGGCGAACTGGGCCAGCAGGCGTTCGGCGTCGGCGCGCGCGCGCATCGACGCCTCCCTGGCGGCCAAATGCCCCCCCACCAACGCCGCCACTAAAATGATGGCGAACACGGCCCAGCCGATGGCGGCGGCCAAATGCCGGCGCGGGTCGAAATGCTGGATGCGGAGGACCATGAATCGACCCCTCACCCGCCAGCCGCGCGGAAAGCGGACAGAGTGACTTTCGTCACATGAAATCGCCACCCTGACATGCCTTTTGCCACTGTACTGGCCGAGCGGGCGTCTTCAAGATAACAATTACCATTACTATGCATTTTGACTTGGCCTTCAAAAGCCAGCGCTTTGAGCAGAACAGGTGCGACCATGATAGATGAATTGACCCAGGAGGTGGCTCGCACAGCCAAGTTGCCGCCCGCGCAAGCGGCGTTAGCGGTCAAGGCCGTGTTGCGTTTTTTCACCGCCCGCCTGCCTTCCCGCCTGGTGGGTGAAATGCACGCGTGTTTGAAAAAATCGGTTTTGCCCCAGCAACCCGTCGTTTCGCCGCCCTCCGAGCAAGCCGAATGACCGCAACCACCAACCCCGGAAATCCCGATTCCTGCCTCCTGCGGCTGCTGATCGTCGACGATCAACCGCTGATCCGCCGCGGGCTGGGGATGATGCTGGCGACCGAACCCGATATCGAGATCGTGGGCCAAGCGGCGGATGGCCTGGAAGCTATCGAAAAAGCCTTGGCCACCCGACCGGATATCGTGGTGATGGACTTGCAGATGCCGCGCGCCAGCGGGATCGTCGCCACCCGCGAAATCACCGCGAAGCTGCCCGCGACCCGGGTGGTGGTGCTGACGACTTACGATCACGACGAGTTGGTGTTCGAGGCGATTTGCGCGGGCGCGCAAGCCTACTTGCTGAAAGATGCCTCCGAGGCGGATGTACTGGAAACGCTGCGGGCGGTACGCCGCGGCGAGTCACGCCTGTCGCCGACCATCGCCCGCAAGGTGATGGATCAGTTTCGCAGCTTTGCCGGCCAACCCGCGAAAACGGGCGCCGTGCCGGCAAATGGCGCGGGCTTGCCGAACGCCGCCAGCGTCACCCCTCCATTGCAAGCCGCTCCGCTGACAGCGCCCGCATCCAAAACCACCATTGCGCCGTCGAGCGCCGCGCCACCGGCTGAGTTCGATCCGCTGACGGACAAAGAGGAGCGCATTCTCGCCCTGCTCGCCGAAGGCAAAAGCAACAAGCAAATCGCCGCCGAGATTTTCTTGGCGGAAGGCACCGTCAAGAATTACGTGAGCCGAATTATGGACAAACTGCACGCCCGCAGCCGCACCGAGCTGGCGCTGCACGTTGCCAAACGGCGCGGTTGACGCTCGCCAGTTCGAGTCTTGATCTGGGGTCTAGAGCTTTTTACAGCCCCTGTCCGCGCTGATTTCGACGGTTCCCGCTCGCCACGATGGGCGGTGGCCGCCCAAACCTCCTCTGGTGCGCCACACCTCTGCAAAGCGCCGGCCCATGCTGGCGCACCGCGTCCTCTCGCCCGCCGGTTTCAAGCCCGGCTCGCGGCGAATGCGCCACCTTCCAACTCAGGAGGGATAGAGGCCCCAGAGAGCGCACCGACCGCCGTCCTGCAAGAACGCACCGAGTGACCTTCGTCACAGGATGAAGCCGTGACCACGACAGGATGAAGTCGTGACTACGACATGCCTTTCGACACTGGGATGGCTGACCGGCCACCCCTACCATTTGCCCCATCAACATCGTCAAGGCCGCTCGAAACTCGGGCCAAGATGCGTGGAAGAAGGTTTGGCTTTTTCACATCACTCACTGTTCTTACTTCAGGAGATTCTCATGATCGACGACAACCCTCGTAACGAAGACCCGATCAGCGGCGAAGCCGGGGCCCATCCGGTGGGGACCGGCGTCGGGGCCGCGGGCGGCGCGGTGGCGGGTGCGACCGTCGGCTCGGTGGCGGGCCCCATCGGCACCGCCATCGGCGCGGTGGTCGGCGCGGTGGTCGGCGGGCTGGCCGGCAAGGGAGCCGCCGAGGCGGTCAACCCGACCATCGACGACGAAGAGAGCTATTGGCGCGGCGCTTATGCGACCCGTTCCGGCTATCAGGCCGGCTATAGCTATGAAGATGACTACGCCCCCGCCTACCGTCTCGGCTATGAAGGGCGCGGTCGGTATCAAGGCTCGTTCGACACCAGCGAGCGCGAACTCGCCGCTGAATGGGAACGCATCAAGGGGAAATCCCGCCTGACTTGGGAACAGGCCAAAACCGCCGCGCGCGATGCGTGGGATCGCTTCG
>DPWB01000104.1 GCA_003527885.1 Candidatus Competibacteraceae bacterium | reverse complement strand
GGCGACCGACCGGCGCGGCGGCGGCCAGAAAGCTGACGACCAATCCCACCAGACCCGCCAAAGCGGCGAAAGCCAGGCTGGCCGTCAGGAAAAAGGTCAGCCCTCCAGCGGCGGCGCCGGTAAACAGCGGACCCAACACCTTGCCGAACATCCGCCGCAACAGCGAGCCGACCATGATGACGCCGATCAATAAAAACAGGCCGACTCCGAACCAATCGATGGGGAGTTGTTTCAAAGACACGTCACGACCACGTTCGGGAACCGGCAGGTTCTCGCCTTTCACCAAGCCGATCAGCCGGTCAACGGCCGCATCCAGGCCGCCCGCGAAATCGCCCGCCTTGAAGCGGGGCATCATCTGCTGGTCGATGATGCGCGCCGCCGCGATATCGGGAACGGGTCCTTCCAGGGTTTTGGCCACTTCGATCCGCATCCGGCGGTCGTCCTTGGCGACGATCACCAACAAGCCATCGCCCACTTCACGGCGGCCGATCTTCCAGGTATTGGCGACCCGGTTGGCGAAGCTGGCGATATCTTCCGGTTGGGTGGTCGGTACCATCAGCACCACGATCTGGGTGCCGCGGGTTTGTTCGAACGCCGCCAGCTTGGCTTCCAAGGTTTGCCGGTCGGCGGCGGACAGCGTGCCGGTCCGGTCGATCACCCGCTCGGTCAGAGCCGGAACCGGTTGGACTTGTTGGGCGTGGCCCGGCGCCGCGCCGAGCAAGATCAGCCACAGCAACAGCCCAATGAAGTACGGTAACCGCCCCGGTGCGGGGTCGAGTCGGCGAGATAGACCGTGCATCGCTTATTTATTGGTCCCGAAATCAACTTTGGGCGCGGTGGAAATCGCCGCCTCGTTGGCCACCGTCAAGCTGGGCTTGGGTTTGTAGCCGAACATCATCGCGGTCAGGTTGGTGGGAAACTGTCGGGCCAGCACGTTGTAGCCTTGCACCGTTTCGATGTAGCGGTTGCGGGCGACCGCAATCCGGTTTTCGGTGCCCTCCAGCGTCACCCGCAAATCCCGGAACGCTTGGTTGGCTTGCAGGGTGGGATATTGCTCGGCGACCACCATCAGCCGGGATAAGGCCGAAGACAGATCGCCCTGGGCTTTCTGGAATTTGTCGAACGCCTCTGGATCGTTCAGCGTTTCCGGCGTGACCTGGATCGAGGTCGCCTTGGCGCGGGCTTCGATGACGCGGGTCAAGGTGTCCTGTTCAAATTTCGCTTCGCCTTTGACGCTTTCGACGATGTTGGGAACCAGATCGGCGCGGCGCTGGTATTGGTTGAGCACTTCACCCCAAGCGGATTTGGTGGTTTCGTCCAGCCGCTGAAAATCGTTGTAGCCGCACCCGGTCAGCGCGACCGCCAAGGCCACTACCGCCGTGATCCGTAAAAGCGTGCCTTTCATGGAATTTTCTTAGCCTCTGATGTGGATTGGGTTATTGTGGCGCCTCGTGTCGTTTCGAGGGGCGTATCCGGTTAGAGATCCAAGGATGACATGAATATTACCGCATATCGATAAAAGCCAAGAAGCCCGCTCTCACGGCTTGGTTCAGTCTCGCAGACGACACCCGATAAAAATCACCGCACCCATCGGGGCATCGAGGCTCAGAGAACCCATGTTCAATACCTATAACGACAGCGGCTACAGCGAGTTGCTGCCCGGCATCCGGCAAAAGACGTTGATTTTCGGCGAGAAAACCCTGATGGCGGAATTTGTTTTGACCCGCGGCAGCCTGCTTCCCCCGCACGCGCACCCTTACGAGCAAACCGGCTATTTGGTCGAAGGGCATCTGCGCCTGCAAATCGGCGATCGGGAATTCGATGCCCGCGCGGGAGACGCCTGGTGCATTCCGGCCAACGTCGCCCATGGCGCGCGGGTCATCTCCGACGCCGTGGCCATCGAGGTGTTTGCGCCGGTGCGAGAAGATTATTTGCCGGATCACGGACGGTAGCGGCCCTGGATCCGGCCCGGCCGCCGATCACGCGGTGAGGATGCCCCGCTGCCGCGCGTCCGCCAGCCAACGGGGAAACCCGTTCAGCAACCGGTCGTACAGTTCGGCGTCCGTGATGGCTTCGAGATCGTTGACGTGCATGAAACCGGCGTTGTCGATCAGCCGATCCGGCAGTTCGTCCAGCTTGCGCAGGAACGGAAAATCTTCATTGCCGATGCCCACGAACTGCACGAAGACCGGCCGGGCCGACAGCTCGCGGACCAGCTTGGTGCTGGCCGGCCGGTCGGCGTTACCGCCGTCGGTGAAAAAGATCACGAAGACGGGGACGGGCTGCGGACGGGGGTATTTGTCCCGGATCAGCCGCAGCGGCGGCGCGTAGTTGGTCGCTTCCCGAATCTTGTAGCGGCTTAAGATCACCCGCTCGACGTAGCCCTCGACCTCATCCAGGGTCACCGCAGGCAGTTGATAGGCTGTCTCTTATACACATCTCACGCTGCCGACGAGCGATCTAGTGTAGATCTCGGTGGTCGCCGTATCATTAAAAAAAAAACTATCACAG
>DPWB01000109.1:11362-19217 GCA_003527885.1 Candidatus Competibacteraceae bacterium | reverse complement strand
TGCAACTGGCGGTCCAGCACCACGCGGTCGGTGATGACCACCACGCTGTCGAACGAGCGCGCGTCGCGCTGGTCGTGCAGGCTGGAGAGCCGATGCGCCAGCCAAGCGATGGTGTTGCTTTTGCCGCTGCCGGCCGAGTGCTCCACGAGGTAGTTATGCCCCACGCCTTCGCCGGCGGCCGCCGCCACCATTTGGCGCACCGCCTGCAACTGGTGGTAGCGCGGGAAAACCAGGTTTTCCCTTCGTATTTTCTTGCCGTCGTCCGTCGTCTTGTCTTCGGCATCGAGATGCAGAAAACGGGCGAGCAGATCGAGGAGGCTGTCGCGCTGCAAGACTTCTTCCCACAGATAGGCGGTCTTGTAGTTGCGCCCCTCGCGGTCGGGCGGGTTGCCCGCGCCGCCGTTCGCGCCTCGGTTGAAGGGCAGAAACGTGGTGGAGGAACCGGCCAGCCGCGTGGCCATGTGGACCGCTTCGGTGTCCACCGCGAAATGCACCAACGCGCGCTTGGCGAACGCAAAAACCGGTTCGCGCGGGTCGCGGTCGTGGCGGTACTGGTGGATGGCGTTGGCCGCCGTCTGCCCGCTCAACGGGTTCTTCAGCTCTAGCGTCACCACCGGAATACCGTTGACCGACAGCACGACATCCAGCGATTTTTCGTTTTTGGGACTGAAATGCAATTGCCGGGTCAGGCCCAGCCGATTGGCCCGATAGCGCGCCTCCAACTCCGGGTTTAGCCCGTGCGCCGGACGGAAGCAGGCGACGCGCAACGTTTTGCCGAAACACTTGAAGCCGTGACGCAGCGTGGCCAGCGCGCCATGGGTGTCCAGCCACTTGCACAGCGCTTCCAGCACTCGCGCGCCGGTCTGCTCGCCGTGCAACGCTTCGAGTTTTTCCCACGCTTGGACTTGCGTGGCGCGGATGAAGGCCAGCGCCTCATCGGGGAAGATGGCCCGCTCGCGGTCGAAGCTCTTGCCGTTTGTTCGCGCATAACCGTTGGCCAGTAGAACCAGCTCGATGGCGGTCTCAAAGGCGGCTTCGGAGGTTTGTTTCATGCGAGTTGTCCTTTACTAGCGCCGCTCTTTAGTTAAAGAAAGCCGTTTTTCTTTAACTTATGAAGAGATCTAGGTAACGTTGGAAGGCATACACCCGACCGCGTTGCTGGCCTGTAAGCTCAACAATAACTTCTTTATCTATCAGAATCTTAATCAATTAAACGGTTCGAAACTCTTGTACTGGTAGCGCGCTACCCAACGGCCCACCTTGAAGGTTCCGAATTTCACGGCGTCATTTCTTCCAGCGGGATCTGGCCGGTGACGGCGGCGGTGATCAGCGCGGCGCGGCGTTCAATCAGTAGATCAAGTGATCGCTGGATCAGCGTATGAAGAGGCTTTGAGATGTCGAATAATGACCTAATTCGATTGCAAATTTTAAATTGTTCAAGACCTGGTGGAACGGGAATCTTCATAGTCGCTAATTGCTCACAGGTAATAGCGCCCTTGGTGCTGCCCGCGCCATCGCTATCGCTTCGAAGAAAAGCGTAAGCATGTCCTAGTAGATAGCACAAGAAGTCGCTGTCAAGTTCTTGAGTTCTTGGTTTAATAAACGCAAGATGCTGATTAATGGTGGCTTCAATTCCCAAAACTGCAGCCATTCCTCGCGTTTTCCCTTGCCCGGTGATTCCCAAAAGCACAGCGGGTGGTCGAATCTTGGGCAGGTGACATTCTCGAAGGGCTGTCTCGGTTACGAATCGACTTGCGTTTGTGACGGGTGACACGTTAACGACAGAACTATTCAACCAAGGGTAACTCTCATCGTCCCAATAGTCGGTGTTCTCGACAGAAGGAGTTGAGCCATTGCCAACGATAGCCAAATACTTTATTGGCTGAATTTTCCAATGCGCCGGAATATCGCCGAGCCATTCTTGGCCCGAATGTTTGAGCGGGGCGTTAGGATCAAGACCACGGGTAACGACACGGCTGATGAGGGCGGTGCGCTTTTCTTCCAGCAGCGCCAGCATCCGTTCCTTCTCGGCGATCAGCCCGTCGATGCGGGTGGTTTCATGGTCGAGGTAGTTGGCGATCAGGCGCTGAGTTTCACCCGATGGTAAATGGATGCGAAACTCACGAAACTTCTCAACGGTGAAGTGGGCAATCGTGGCGCGATTGCATAAAACGTCAAGCCAACCCGCTTCGGATGCTTGTTTGAGGCAGTAGTTAAGATATCGCACGTCGTTTAAGTCCCGCGCACGAACCCTGTGCAGCGCGTTCTGGAAAATGCAGAGGGGGGGAGGGTCAGCTAACACCAAAGCACCCCTACCGACCTCACCACCCTCGCACACCATCAAGTCGCCAACTTGAAGGTGCAATTGAGCGACAT
Source organism: Candidatus Competibacteraceae bacterium (assembly GCA_003527885.1). Classification (GTDB taxonomy): domain Bacteria; phylum Pseudomonadota; class Gammaproteobacteria; order Competibacterales; family Competibacteraceae; genus Competibacter_A. The sequence continues at coordinate 16,841 of DPWB01000109.1, read as the reverse complement.
CTGTTGGACTCGCCCACATAGTAGGCAAATCTTCGAAGCTGACACCGCATCGCTGAACATGCAGGGATTTGGTGTACGGCGCTTCGATGTCGTCATCTGAAGCAGGTTGAGGTTGCAACATCTTTCCAAGCACAGTTTCAAACATGTGCTTGACTTGCACCACAGGCCAACCTGTCTTCTCGCAAGGCTGCCAAGGAACCAAGCCATTAAAAGCACTCACTCCTCCATCTCCCCGCCCCATTCCGCCAGCTTCTGGCGCAGCAATGTTTTATCGGGCAAGTAAAGCTGATATTCGCGGGCGTGGATGTTGGCGTCCTTGGGTAGGGTAATTTCGACCAGCGCGTCGTGTTTCTTTTTGCAGAGCACGATGCCGATGGTGGGATTTTCCTCAACCAGCTTCACATGGCGGTCAAAATAGTTGACGTACATCTGCATCTGGCCCAAGTCGCCGTGACTGAGCTTGCCGATTTTCAGATCGAGCAGCACGTAGCAACGCAACAGGCGGTTGTAGAACACCAGATCGACGAAAAAATGCTCTTCATCGAAAGTGAAACGCTTTTGCCGGGCCTCGAACAGAAAACCCTTGCCCAGTTCCAACAGAAAGTGTTCGAGCTTGTCGATGATGGCGCTTTCCAAATCCGATTCACTGTATTTCGCCTGTTCGTCTAGCCCCAAAAATTCCAGCACGTAAGGCTCTTTTAGAAGATCTTCGGGGCGGCCGATGATCTGACCTTGGGTGGCGAGCTGTCTGACTCCGTCTTTATCTCGGCTCAGAGCCAACCGTTCGTATAAACCCGCATTGAACTGGCGCTTGAGCTCCCGTAGCGACCAGCCTTGGCCGGCGGATTCGATTTCATAAAACCGCCTTTCGGCGTCGTTCTCGACGCTTATCAAGAAAACATAATGGGACCAGCTCAAATGGAAAGACGCGGACGCCCCAGCCCGAATATTCCCTGGTGAATTTTGAGACGCAACATCGGATTTCTGCAAAAAGTCAGACAGTGTCTGACCTTTTTTCACGGCGGGTAAAAGGCCGGGCACTGCCTGACCCATCCGATGCTGATAGATCAGATAAAACCGGCGCATCATTTTGAGATTGGTTTGCGAAAATCCCCGGCCAAACTCATCGGTCAAAGCGATAGCCAGTGCCTTCAGCATGGCATCGCCATACTCTGCCCGTTCCTTGCCCTGTTGTTCATGTTCGATGATGCGCCGACCGATCTCGAAGTTGGTCAACACCTGGATCAGATCGACGGAATGCGCCACCGCCCGGCGGGCGGATAAAATTAGGTCGCGGATTTGGTGAATCAGCTCGTTCACTCCGTCACCTCCCGCAGCAACGCCAGAATCCGCTTTTCCACCTCGGCCAATTCCGCGTCGATCTCGGCCAGAGGACGCGGCGGCCGGTACTGGAAGAACACGCGGTTGAAATTGATCTCATAGCCGACCTTGCCGATGCCGCCGTCGTGCTCGTCCAGCGTCTCGCGGTCGATCCAGGCATCGGCCAAATAGGGCCGCACCTCGCGCCGGAAGTAGCTGACGATATCTTCCTTCAAAGGGATGTTCTCAGCGTCTTTCAAGTCCGGGTCGGCTTCGTGCTCGATGAAACCGCCTTCGCCATCGGGGAAAAAGCCCAGCAGCGTGTAAAGCTCGCGGGTGGTGAAGTCGGCGGGCAGGGTCTGGTCGGGGAAAAGTCGGCCCGCGCCCATGGGGTCATCTCGGTGGTGCTTGGCGATGACGGGCGCGGCTTCGGGGTCCACAGCGGCAAAGCAGTCGCGGAAGCTTTTCTTCTGCGCCGTGCCCTTCGCACCCTTCGCCCACCCTTCCGCCCCGTCGGGCAGCGTTTTGAATATGTGCTGTACGGCGTCCCAGGTCTGGTTCCAGTCCAACAGAGGTGCTGACCCAAGCCGGTCCCGCACCGCCCGCAAGGCGTCGGACAATTCGGGGCAGGCGTTCAGGAAACGCTCGCGCGCCTCATCGGTGATCTGGAAGCGCAGGCGCAGCGGACGCAGCACGGCGATGCGGCGGTAGCCGAAGTCGGCGTTGTCGAACACGCGGCTGGTCTTGCTGTCTTCCAGCGCGCCGTGCTCGCGGGTGATGGCGTCGATGGCGGTCGAATCGAGATAACGGCGCTTGTCGCCCAGGCTGCGCTTCATCGGCGTGTAGCGCTCGCGGGCGTCGATAAGCTGAATCTTGCCCTTGCGGTGATCGGCCTTGCGGTTGGTGACCACCCAGATGAAGGTGCCGATGCCGGTGTTGTAGAACATCTGCTCCGGCAGGGCGACGATGGCTTCGAGCCGGTCGCGCTCGATGATCCAGCGGCGGATGTCGCTCTCGCCGCTGCCCGCGCCACCGGTGAACAGGGGCGAGCCGTTGAAGACGACGGCCGCGCGCGAGCCGGGCTGGTCGCGCTCGCCCGCCTTGTGGCTCTGGAATTTGCTCATCATGTAGAGCAGGAACAATAGCGCGCCATCGTTGATGCGCGGCAGCTTGCCGCCGTAGCCGCAAAAGCTGGGCCAGCGGTCGATGATTTTTTTCTCGGCCTTCCAATCCACGCCAAAGGGCGGGTTGGCCAGCAGATAGTCGAAGCGTTGCTCTGGAAACGGGTCGTGGGTCAGGGTGTTGCCCAGCACCACTTGGCCATCCTTGTGGCCCTTGATCAACAGGTCGGAGGCGGCCACGGCGTAGGAGCGCGGGTTGTAGTCCTGCCCGAACACCTTGACGGTGGCTTGTCCGTTGTGGGCGCGAATCCAGTTCTGCGCTTCGGCCAACATGCCGCCGGTGCCGCAAGCCGGATCGCAGACGGTGACGATGACGCCGGCTTGGGTGAGGACGCCGGTGTCGGGTTCCAGCAACAGGTTGACCATGAGCCGGATCACTTCGCGCGGGGTGAAGTGGTCGCCGGCGGTTTCGTTGGCGGCTTCGTTGAAGCGCCGGATCAAGTCTTCGAACACCAGCCCCATGGTGAGGTTGTCGACGCGATCGGGGTGCAGGTCGATTTCGGCGAATTGGGCCACCACCTGATAAAGGCGGTTGGACTCCTCCAGCTTTTCGATCTCCTTTTCGAAATCGAAACGCTCGAAAATCTTGCGAACGTTCTCCGAAAAGCTGTTGATGTAATCGTTGAGGTGGCGAACGATATGATCTGGATCGCCCTTGAGCCTGTGGAAATCGAGCCGGCTATGGTTGTGAAACCCCAGCGAGTCACCCTGTTCGTTCTTGGCGACTTCGTTTAGCACCCGATCCACTAGCGCGGGTTCCTTGCCTTTCAAGGTCTCATGGCGCGCGAGGACAGTCTCCTTGGTAGAGGCCAGCACGGCATCGAAGCGGCGCAGCACTGTCAGGGGCAGCATGACGCGCTCGTACTGCGGCGGGCGATAGGGACCGCGCAGCAGGTCGGCGACGGACCAGATGAAGTTGGCGAGTGATTGAAAGTTGGCGCTCAAGAGTGCGTCCTAAAATGCGAGAGGTTCGATTGCGTCACCGTCGGTCACTGCGCATCGCCTGTGGTGGGTAAAACGCTTGGATTCATCGGGCTAGCGCCGCTCTTTGAAAACCGCAAATCGGATTGTATCAATGCTTCATCGCGGGCGACGCCGTAAGCGACCGATCTGACCCTCTGGGCCGCCCAAGCCCGTCCGAATGATGAAGCTGGACGATAACGGGCCGCTTGCACCCGTTTTGCACGATTCTTCCTCGCTTTTGCACGATCGCGCCATCGGGCGCGCATCTCTGCTTTCCATACTGCGCTGGCGATTCAACGGAGACTCGCCATGCGCCAATCCCTGCTTCCATTCCTCGGTCCCGCCGCCCTGATCGGGGGGCTCGCGCTGCTGGCCGCGCACCCGCTGCTGTGGCTGGTGCGGACTTGGTTCGATCCCGCCTACGATTCCCAGGGATTGTGGGTGGCGGCGCTGACCGGCGGCTTGCTGCTGTGGAGCGCGACTAGCCCCTTGCAAGGGATCGACGCCCGCCAGCGCGTGAACGGCGTCGGTTTGCTGGGGCTGACCGCCTTGCTGCGCTTGCTCGGCCAATGGTCGGGCGTCAACACCCTCGGCGCGGCGGCGCTGGCGGTGGATGTCTGCGCCATCGGCTTGCTGCTGGGGCTGCACCATCGCGCTCGCCCGCTGTCGCCCGGCTGGCTGGCGGTGCTGTTCGCCTTCGCTTTGCCGGTCGAGCGCATCCTGCAACGCGGCTTCGGTTTCGCCTTGCAACAGGCGTCCGCCGCCGGCGCGTGCGGGGCGCTCAAATTGGGCAACGCGCCGGTCCTTTGCGACGGATTGCAAATCCAATGGCACGAGCAGGTCGTGCTGGTCGATCTGCCCTGCTCCGGCACGCGCGGCTTGCTGCTGTTGCTGCTGCTGTTTTCGGCGCTCGCCGCGCTGGTGCGCCCGACGCCGCGTCAGGCGGTTTGGGGCGCGCTGATCGCGCTGGCGGCGGCGGCACTCGGCAACAGCCTGCGCATCGTCGTGCTCGCCGCCGGTTTGGTTCACCGCGACGCCCTGGGCGGCTTGGATGTCTTCGCCGAACCCTGGCACAGCGGCCTTGGCCTGCTCACCTTGGCTTTATCGGCCTTGCCGTTGGGGTGGTGGGCGTACTGGAGCCGTCGCGCCGCGCTTCCTCAGCCGTCCGCCGCATCCACTATCGTTGCCTCGCCGACTCTATTGACCGTCCGACCGCTCGCGGGGGTGGCTTTCCTGATCGCCTGCGCCGGCATCGTCAGCGTGCCGCCGCAACCCCTGGATGTCGCCCGCCCGCAGGCCGCGCCGCAATTGCCCGACCGGATCGGCATTTTCGCCGCCTTGCCCGGCGCGTTGACCGACCGGGAACAAAGCTACTTCACCCGCTACGGCGGCGGCGCGGCGCGGGCGGCGTACGGGCCGTTCGGCCTGTTGGTGGTCAGCACCTCCGCCCCGCTGCGCCACCTGCATTCGCCGGAGGAATGCCTGGCCGGCAGCGGCCACACCGTGCGCTATCTCGGCCAGACCGGCGGGGTCACCCCCAGCGCGGTGTACCGCAGCACCGACCCGCAAGGCCGCGATTGGCGGATCACCGTCAGCTTCGTGTCGGAGCGCGGGGAATGGACCCCCCACGTCGCCGAGGCGATCTGGCGTTGGGTGCAAGCCCCCGGCACGACCTGGCGGATGATCCAACGGATCGCGCCGTGGGAATTGCCGGGACCCCTGGTGGAAAACTTCGACGTCGCGGTATGGCGGGCGCTGGATCTCTCGCCGTCCGCCTATCGCGGCACCCCGCAACCCCTGACCGTGAAACTCTGACCTTTCGAGGAAAATCCCATGAAGAAACTTAAAGCACTCTTAATCGGCCTCCTGGCTTGGATACCGCTGGGCGGCGCGCTGGCCGTCGTTCCCGACGATCTCGGCGGGCGGATCGAGGCGACGGTGGACGGCAAGCCCGTCACCTTCCCGCTGCTCAAGACCGACATCGACGCCGACGTGCAAGGCGATCTGGCGACCGT
>DPWB01000109.1:0-11090 GCA_003527885.1 Candidatus Competibacteraceae bacterium | reverse complement strand
CTCAACGAAACCGCCGCCGTCAACGCGATGGTGATGGAAGTCGGCGACGAGCGGGTGCAGGCCAAAATTCAGCGGATCGAAGAAGCCCGCGCCACCTTTCAGAAAGCCCAAAGCGAAGGCCGTAGCGCCGCGCTGCTGACCCAGTACCGCCCCAACATGTTTACCCAGGACATCGCCAACCTGATGCCGGGTTTGCCGGTCAAGGTAACGTTGAAATACGCCCAGACCGTGCCGCGCGTGGACGGAAGTTACGAGTTGGTGATTCCGCTGGTGGTGGGGCCGCGCTACCAGCCGCAAGGCGCGGGCGTCGCGCCGGGTGAAGCCGCTCCGCGCGGCGGCGTCCAACATTGGGACGCGAAAACCGGCACGTCCGGCGGCGCGACCCGAGCGGATAGCCGAACCGCTTACGGTCAGTGGGAAGTCGAACAGTTGCCGGCCTATCCGCCGGTGTTCGAACTGAACGCGCCCGGCCAGATCGACCCGGAACGGGTAGGTTTAGCCATCCACATCAACGCCGGCATGGCGATCGGCGCCATCGAAAGCCGCACGCATCCGATCACCACGCAGACCCCGGACCAGGGAAAAGCCGAAGTGCGGCTGACTGGCGGCCGCACCTTGGACAACCGCGATTTCGTGCTGCGCTATACCCTGGCGGGAACGCGGACTCAGGCCGGTCTGCTGGCCTACCGCGACCCGCGCGGCGGCTTCTTTAGCCTGTTGCTCGAACCGCCGCAGGCGCCGGCGGACGCCGAAATCACGCCCCGCGAAATGGTGTTCGTGCTGGATTGTTCCGGTTCGATGGACGGCCTGCCGATTGAAGCGAGTAAAGCCTTCATGCGGGCGGCGTTGCGCAAACTACGGCCCACCGACAGTTTCCGCATCATCCGCTTCAGCGATTCCGCCAACGAATTCTCCGCCCAACCGTTGCCGGCGACCCCACAGAATATCGCGGCGGGTTTGCGCTACACCGACTCGCTGCGCGGCGAAGGCGGCACCGAGATGAGCGCCGGCATCCGTCAAGCCCTGGCCCCGCCGGTTCCAAGCGGCGCGATTCGCCTCGTCACCTTCCTGACCGACGGCTATATCGGCAACGAAGCGGAAATTCTGGCACTGCTCAAAGCCAACCTGAACGACGCGCGGCTGTACGCCTTCGGCGTCGGCACCGGGGTCAACCGCTATCTGCTGAGCGAAATGGGCAAAGTCGGGCGCGGCTTTACCCGCTACATGGACCCGACCGAGGATTTGGAAAAGGTGGCGGGCGAACTGGCCGACCGCCTGCAATCGCCGGTGTTGACCGACATTCAGATCGACTGGGGCGGGATGGAAGTCAGTGAACCCAGTCCCGACCGCATCCCCGATCTGTTCGCCGGGCAGTCGCTGCGCATCCAAGGCCGCTATAACCGCCCTGGCCCGCACGAAATCACCGTGCGCGGTTTGGTGCACGGCCGTCCGGCGACCTTGCCGTTGAAGATCGAACTGCCGGAAACCAGCACCCAAGGCGAAGCGGTGCCGATCGTTTGGGCGCGCTCCGTCATCGGCGATTTGCAGTATCAACTGACGACCGGCCGGCAACAACCGGGTGTCGAATCGGTCAATGCCGACGCGCTCAAGCAGCGCATCACCGATCTGGGTTTGAACTTCGCCTTGGTGACGCCGTGGACCGCCTTCGTCGCGGTGTCGGAAAAAATTTATAACCCCGATCCCGCCAAGACCCCGACCCTGCCGGTAGCGGTGCCGCAAGTCAAAGGAACCACCGAAAAAGCTTACGGCGAGCCCGCCGCACCGATCACCGGCGGCGGCGCGTTCACCGGCCACGGCGGGCCGGAGCCGGAAACGTGGGTCGGTTTGCTGCTGATGGGGTTGTTGCTGGCCAGCTTTCTGGTCCGGCATCGTCCAAACCGGTTCGCTGAGGCCACCGACGACTTCAGAACCGAATTAGCGTAAGCACCAGCGGCGTGGTCAGCGCCGCCAGCCCGGTGGACAACAGCAGACTGCTGGCCACCGGGCCTTCCAGGCTCTGAAACTGGCGCGACATCAGATAGACGTTAGCCCCCACCGCAATCGACGCCAGCAACACCACCACCTGCGCTTCCATCGCCGGCAACCCTAGCGCGCGGGCGAGCAGCCAGACCACCAACGGCTGTACCAACAATTTGATCGCGCTGATCGCCAGACTGATCCGCCAGCCGTCGCGCACCCCGTATTCCGCCAACCCCATCCCCAATGCGACCAACGCCAGCGGCGTGGCGGCTTGACCGATCATCGCCAGCGGCGCGTCGATCAAGCCCGGCAGCGGCAAGCCGATGAGGCTGAACAGCGCGCCGGACAGAATCGCGGCGACGATGGGGTTGGTCAGCACCGCGCGGGTGGTCTGGGCGAAACCGCGCGCCGAAAAGCTGCCGTGCCGCGCCCATTCGACCGAAACGGTGACCAGCGTCCACAAAATCAGCGCGTTGAACACCAGCACCAGCGCCACCGACGGCACCGCCGTCTCGCCCAGCGCCACCTTGGCCAGCGGCAGGCCGAGCATCACGTTGTTGGAAAAAACCCCGCCCAGCGCGAACACCGACTGCGCCACGCCGTCCAGCCCGAACAGCTTCCACGCCACCAGCCGGCCGATGGCGAAGACGATCAGGCAGCCGCCGAAAAAGGCCAACAGCAGCCGGGCGTCGACCGGCGGTAACTTCGAAAAATCGCTCATCAGCCGAAACAGCATGGCCGGCAGCGCTACCGAAAACACGAAGCGCGTCAGATTATCCGACATCGATTTCGGCCAGCCCGAAAAACGCATCAGCCCATAACCGACGAAAACCAGCACGAACAAAGGCGCGGCGAGAGCGATCTGCTGAAAAAGTGTGTTCATTCAAATGCGGGCGCTTGAGAGCTTGGAACCATCCGAATGCTGCCACAAACGACGGGATAATACGCATCCCTAATCCCGTTTCCCTAGCGCGCGGCGGCTCCGGGCGCGACGGTCGAGCGCCCTGTCGCCACAAAGCCGCATGAGCTATCATTTCATCTCGTCGCACCGTTTCGCTCTGCATCCGCTGCAATGGGGCCGCCTCGCCATCATGAAGTGCTCGATCACCCGCCGTTCCTTCCTCGGCACCGCCCTTCTTACCCCGTGGCTTTCCATGCTGCTGGGGGCGGAGGTCCGGGCCGACCAGAAACCGCTGGCGGACCTCCAGTTTGGTCCGGCACAGCCGTTCAGCTTCGACTGGCTGCGCGAGCACGCCAAACAGCTCGCGGCTCAGGCGTATCAGCCCCCCGTTGTCCGCCATGCCGAGACCATCGAAAAGATCGACTACGACGCCCACCAAGAGATTCAATATAGGCCAGACGCCGCCCTCTGGCGGCAACAAGGCGTAGCCTATCCGGTCCGGTTCTTCCATTTGGGGCGGCTGTTTCCCACACCGGTCAAAATCCACGCCGTGCGCGAAGGCGCGGCGCGCGAGATATTTTACTCGTCCCGTCTGTTTGCCTTCGGTGAAGCGGAGTTCGCCGCGAACCTGCCTGACGACTTGGGCTTCGCCGGTTTTCGGATCATGCACTCCCAAACCGAGGAGCGTGACTGGCTGGCCTTTCTGGGCGCATCTTACTTCCGCAGTTCCGGCGAGCTGGACCAATACGGCATTTCGGCCCGAGGCGTCGCCGTCAACACCGGTTTGCCCACGCCGGAAGAATTTCCCCGCTTCAGCCAGTTTTGGCTGGAACCGACCGCCGACCCTCAAGCGGTCATGGTCTACGCCTTGCTCGATGGCCCCAGCCTGACCGGCGCGTACCGCATCCAGGCGCTCCGCCACGAGCGCGTCATCATGGAAGTGGAAGCGACCCTGTTCTTTCGGAAAGACATCCAGCGCCTGGGCGTCGCGCCGCTGACCAGCATGTACTGGTTTTCCGAAAGCAACCACCAGCCCAGTTGGGACTGGCGGCCGGAGGTGCACGACAGCGACGGGATGGCCTTGTGGACCGGAGCGGGCGAGCGCATCTGGCGGCCGATCAACAACCCGCCTTTCGTGCATGTCAGCACCTTCGTCGATGAAAATCCCAAAGGCTTCGGACTGTCCCAGCGGGATCGCAATTTCGAAAATTATCAGGATGATCGGGTATTTTACGAACGCCGGCCCACGCTGTGGGTGGAACCGCTGGAGCCGTGGGGCGCGGGCGCGGTGCAGCTGATTGAAATTCCGACCGATTACGAGGCCGACGACAATCTCGTCGCCTGCTGGGTGCCTCGCGAACCCGCCCGCGCCGGCGATACCCGCACCTACAAATATCGCCTGCATTGGGTGGCCGACGAGCCGTACGCGCCGGATCGCAGCCGGGTGGTGGCCACCCGCATCAGCTGGCGCACCATCGCCAAGACCCCGCTGCGGCCGGCTCACCGGATCTGGTTCGCCATCGACTTCGCCGGCGGGCCGCTCGACCAGATCGACAGAAAAGAACCCGTGGAGCTGATCGCCAGCACCACGCGCGGCCATCTGCGCAGCCCCGGCGCCTTTCAGGTGACCGGCGCCCGCCGCTGGCGGGCGGATTTCGAAATCGAACTGGAAGGCGGCGAACCCATCGACTTGCGCGCCTACTTGCGGCTGGGCGAGCAGGCGCTTTCGGAGACTTGGCTGTATCAGTTCATCCCGCGCGCTTCGACGGGCTGAATTTCAGGCCCTGGAGCACGCGGCGGCGAGACGCGCTCAAACCCCGCCACCCATGCTCGGATAGCCGACTTTGAGCAGATCCCGCCACGTTTCGACCCAATAGCGGATGGCCGTCATCGGCAGGCCGGCCCACAAACGGAACCAGTCGGCGTTGGACAAATGGCTGCCGAATTCGCGGGAGTCGAAGGGTGCCATCCCGCGCAGCGCCAGTTCCCGATAGCACTGGACCAACCCGCCACGGATCAGCACCTCATCGACGGAAATCTGCCCGGACACATCATCGACCACCCCGGTCAGGGTCAACAGCGTTTTGCGAAACAGCGTCAGCTCTTCGGGGAATTGGATCGCACCGGCGGTTCCTAGCCCGTCCAAGAGCCCCATCAGCCAGCCAAAGCCCGGAAAGGTTCCCCGCCGCACTTGGCGCAACCCGGCCGCGACGGCGGCGCGCAACGCGGTCGGATCGGACGGGCGCCCCAGCGTTTCGATGGCCTGAACGGTTGTCGCTTCATCCTGGGTCAGGGCGCCGGCCACGGCCTGCACCACCGCCACGCATTGGGCCTTGCTCAGCACGGTGACCAGCGCCCAATCCAGGATCGCCAGCCGGCCGTCGCGGGTGACGAATAAATTGCCGGCGTGCGGGTCGGCGTGAAAAACGGCGGCCGACGGCGCGGGATGCCAGAACGGCTTGGCGACCAACGCCTCGATCAAGGTTTTCGCGAGCTGCTGGCGTTTGCCGAGCGGCAAAGCGGAATCGGTCACCTTGCGGCCGTCGATCCGTTCCATGGCGGTCATCCGCGCCGTGCAGAACGGCAACAGTCGCGGAACGATCACCTCGGGCGAACCGGCGTGAAACGCCGCCGCCCGCGCCAGATGGACCTGTTCGTGGTCGAGCTGGACCTCTCGCGCCAGCAGTTTGCGGATGCTGTCCAGCGTATTGCGGTAATCGAGCACCGGCAGGCCCAGTTCGGCGCAGCGCTGCTCCAGAAAGACGCCCAACGCCGACCAGATGGCCAGTTCTTCGTGCAGTTGCGCCTCGATGCCGGGCCGCAGCACCTTGAACACGCCCTGGCGTGGTTCGGACGATCCTTCATCACGCCACGCGAACGGCACCACCACCGCGACGCTGGCCTCGGCGAGCGCCGCCGAGCCGAGTTCAAGGCCCGCCACGTGCCCCCATTCCCGCCGGATGAGTGCGGCGATGTCGGCCAGCGCCGTGGTGGGTTCGAGGGATTCCAGTTCTTGCAGGTTCTCGCGCAATTCGGGGGCCAGCCGCCGGTCGCGCGCCAGCATCTGTCCCAGTTTGTGCAAGGTCGGGCAGCGGCGAAACAGCAGGCCCAACCGGCGCGTCGGCTGAGTGGTCGGCGGCAAGGCCAGTTGTTCGGCGGTGATGGCGGTCAGGCGCGAGGGCGACAAGCGTTCCAGAAAGAACAGCATCGCATCCACCACCAGAGGCCGATAAGCGGCGTGCGCTTCGGGGACGATGTCAGCCAGCCCGAGCGCTTCGGCCAACACCTGCCCATTCGGACCGCCCAAGCCATCAATCAGCTCCAACATGGTTTTAAACCTTCCAGCAGCGATCTCAATCCGAAATTCGAGTTGCCGTAACCGGTCGCCACTATAAAATGGCCTCTAGCAATTTTTATACGTTCGAAGCACGCCCCAACGACCGAGACCTAGCGAGGAGGCCCTGATGATAGTCACCTTCAAGACCAAAGCGTACGCCGATATCATGATGTTTGGCGACATCGCCGTCCAGTTGCTCAAGCTGATGGGCCACAGCGGCGCCGTGCCAAGCGCCCTCGTGGCCGAGGAGGTGCCGGGGGCGCTGGACCGTTTGAAAAAAGCGGTGGCGGCCCACAAAGCGGCGACGCCACAACCGGCGAAGCCCGCCCAAAAAGAGGACCGGGAGGAGGAAGAAATCCCGGTCGATCTAGCGCAACGCGCGTTGCCGTTGATCCAGCTGCTGGAAGCGGCGGCGGCGGCCAAGGCCGACGTGATGTGGGATCAATGACCTGAAGCTTCGGGCGCTCGAACCCGAACCCGATCGGCCATCAATTCATGATGAAGGCTCGAATGGCCTCCGCCACGGCTTGCGGCCGCTCCCAATGGGTGTTGTGGCCCGCGTTGGGAAACGCGATGAATCGGGCGCCGGGGGGCAAGGCGGCCAGCAGCGCATCCTGATCGGCCCGGGCGAAGAGCGCGTCGAGTTCGCCCCAAATCACCAGCACCGGCGCGGTGATGTCCTCGAGAAAATAGCTGTGCTCATCGGATAGCAACATGCGGAAGATGCCTTTCCACACCAGCGCCGGCACCTTGGCGGTTTCCGATAGCACCTTGGCGAAGAAGGCCGGGTCAATCGGATTGGGTCCGGTTTGCCACGCCTCGATGAACGCCGGGTCGATGGGGTCTTGAAAACTGGCCAAGCCGATGGGGTCTTGCCACAAGCTGGTGATGACGGGATTAGCGACGCCGGTTTTCGCCGATCCGATGAGCACCAGCTTGCTGACCCGGTCGGGATAAGCCGAGGCGACCTGATGGGCGATAAAACTGCCCATCGAATGACCGACCAGGACGGCTTGCCGGATGCGCAGTTTGTCCATGAAGGCGATCACGTCATCGGCATATTGCGCGATGCTGTAGCCGAAAGCCGGCTTTTCGGAATCGCCGTGACCGCGCTGGTCGAGCGCGAGGGTCCGGTAGCCGTCGCTCAAAAACGGCGTGGTGGCGGACCAGGAATGACTGGAGTCCGTGGCGCCGTGCAGGAAGATGATGGCTGGCGCGTCGCGCGGGCCGAGTTCCACGTACTGAAGCTTGACCCCGGTTTCGAGATTGACCTTTTTCACCGTGGGATCGGCCGATGCCGTTACCCAGGCCGCCGCCAGAACAGCGGCGAGTAATGCTTGTTGCAGCCATCGACCGATCAGCTGAATGTTCATGCTTTTTCTCTATTAGCGAAAGATTATGGACACCACTCTATTTTAGGTCGCGCGCAAGACGTTCACCGCTCGCGCCGGCCGCGCTCCGGCGGGCCGATCGAGGCCGATAAACTCGCCTTCAACTTGCCGGCGTGCTTGCGGGAGTACATATCGGCGTCGGCGTGTTTGATGAGCCCGTCCGCCGTGGCGGCGTCAGCGGGGTAGCGGGCCAGACCGACCGCCCCTCCCAGCGCGTGTCCGGCCAAACCGTCCATATCCACGCTCGTCAATGGCTCCCTCAAGGCGCCTTCGATATTTTCCCGAATTTGCTCCGCGGTGCCATCATCGTGAATATCGTTCGCCAGCAGTACGAACTCATCCCCCGCGTAGCGCGCCACCAGATCGCCGGAACGGATCGACAGGCGCAAGCGCTCGCCGATTTCGACCAACACCCTATCCCCCGTGGCATGGCCCAAGCGGTCGTTGATGAACTTGAAATTATTCAAGTCGATAAAGAACACCGCAAACGGCGTATCGTCCGCCCGCCGCCGATGCTGGTGGATCCGGTCGGTAATGGTCCGCAGGATTTCTTCGCGGTTGACCAGCTTGGTCAGCGTATCGGTTCGCAACCAGTGTTGCATTTGCCGGAAGCTGGCCGCCAGATCGCCGATTTCATCATCGCGGTCGATGCGCAACGGGGTATCAATCCGGCCCTTCCCCACTTCGCGGGCGGCCTCGGCCAGTTTTTTCAGATCGCGGCTGACCCAGCCCAGGATCGTCAGACCGATCGCGACCGCCACCAGGGCCGCCACCCCGCCGATGATCGCCGTCCGCAGCACGTTTTCGGTCACCCCCTGAATGAAATCGCTGCGCGGCACGGCCACGACCATGATCCAGTCCAGCCCGGACATATCTCTGAGCCGGTCGTAGGCGAGCTCGATCACTTCGCCGTCCGGGCCGATAAAATGCAATGTCGTGTGCGGGGCCGCCGCGGCCGGCACGGCCAGCGCCTGACGCACGCGCTCGAAGGCCGCGACTTGCAAGGCGTTGCCGCTCTCGCTGGCATTGAGACGGACGCTGGCGCCGTCGGCCAGCAGCCTGGTGTTCGGAGTGCGCGACGAGGCGATGAGGTTGCCGTCCAGCTCGATGATGAACGCCAAGGCATTCTTGCTGATGGTCAGTTTGCGGACAAAATCGTTGAGTTGGCGCAATGAAACGTCGGTGGCGACCACGCCCGCCAGAGCGCCTTGCGCGTCGAGCACGCGACGCGCCCTGGTGGCTACCAGCTCGGCGTTACGAAAATCGATGTAAATGGAGGTCCAGGTATAGGAGGGATGGACTTCGCCCGCCCGGTACCAGGGCCTCTCCCGCGGGTCGTAGAGCTTGGTCTCCAAGGTCGGTTCGGACAGCGCGCCGCCGATACCGGTGAACCGGTACAGAGTGCGCGGAGCTTTGGCGTCGAACTTGATGCGCAGTTCGCCGTCTTGCTGCGAATGGCGCCACAAGCCGAAGAAATGGCCTTGCCGCGTGCCGTAGTAGGCGTAATTGTTCGGGTCCAGATGCAAGGAGGTGGCGATCCAGAAGCGGGTGCGCAACTCGTCGAAATGGGCTTCGAGGTTCTCGGGAGCGGCCATGCCCTCGGGAAAGGCGGCCTCCAGCACCGCGCCCGAACCCATGATGTGCCGGTCCACCGCCTGGCTGATGCGCCCGACGGTCTCGCGCAGCAAGTGGTCGGCAACCGTATCCACCGCTTGACTGCCTGTGCGGTAGGACAGCAGGCCGATCAACGAGGCCACTCCGAGCACCAGGACCACATACGGCACCGTCAAGGATTGCCGGAAGGAAGGGCGAGCGGTAAATTTCAAGGCATCACAGATAAGTTAAAAAATAAGAGAATCCAATAGCCTACACCAATAAAAGTATCTCTGCCTCTTCCGCTTAAGTCAAGGATTCGATACGGCCCCGTCAGCGCCGACAAGACGCATCATATCCGCACCGCCCACTCCCGGCACAACCACGGACGCCGGTCGGCCCGCACCGCGCGGGTCACCATTTTACCGTTGACGGTCAGCTCTATTTCCGCCAATTCCGGCCGGCCGTAAACGACCGGGGCAAAAGTCACCGTGTCGCGCGGATAATGGCCCGTCTCCGCGATCTTGACTTTCAAGCGCTCCCCCTGGATTTCAGCGGCGATCTGGGCGCTGCCCCACGCGCCGCGCTCGTAGCGCCGCGTTTCCCGGTCGTCGAGCGCGTACTCGAAACGGGCGGGTCGCTCGCGACAGAACAGATGCAATTCGACCGCGCTCAAATCCATGAAGCCGTTACGCAGCGGTCCCGCGTAGTACGGCAGCACCGCCCCGTCACGGGCGAACAGCGGCAGTTCATCCAGTGCGGCGGCATAATGCAACACGCGCCCGCCATGCGCCCAAACGCCGTGGTTCAGGTCGAACCACCAACCCGGCGGCAACGCCACCGCGCGCTCCTGGTATTTGACGCCGTGATGGATCGTCTCCGCCCCCTGGCCCTCGCCGTGCAGGATCGGCGCGACCAGCAGCGCGTCACCGACCAGATATTGATCGTCCAGGTGGGCGTATTCGGAATTGCCGTAATGATACAGCAAAGGCCGGATCACCGGATCGCCGTCCCGCCAATGGGCGAAGAAACACTGATACAGGTACGGCAGCAACCGGTAGCGGGTTTGGATGGCGCCGCGAATCGCCGCCAGCGCGGCCGGCCCGAACCGCCACGGCTCCTGCAACCGGGAATCGCGCATGGAGTGATTGCGGTAAAACGGGAACAGACAGCACGCCTGGTGCCAGCGCACCAGCAACTCGGCGTTGGTATCGTCCATGAAGCCGCCCACATCGGGCCCGTTGAACGCGACGCCGGACAGGCTCAAATTGAGCGAGCACGGCAAGGCCATCCGCAAGTGTTGCCAGTTGCTGGCGTTGTCGCCGGTCCACACCGCCGCGTGACGCTGGGTGCCGGCGCAGGCGCTGCGGGTCAGCAAGAACGGCCGACCGTCGGGATCGACCCGCCCGCAAGCCGCTCGGCTGGCCAGCGCCATGAAGTGCGCGTATTGGTTGTGGTAACGCTCGTGCGGGATCGCGCCGTGCTTGAAGCGCATTTCCTCGGTGCGGCTGAAACCGGTGGCGGGGTCGTTCATGTCCAGCCACACGCCATCCAGCGCGCTGTCGCGCAGGAAATCCGCCATCCACCGCGACCACCAGCGGCGAGTCTGCTCCAGGGTAAAATCGGGAAACACCGTATCGCCCGGCCAGACCTTGCCCACGTACTCGCGCCCGCTGGCGGTCTGGCAGAATACCGCCCGCTCGCGTCCGCCGTCGTAGACCGCGTAACCCGGCTCGCGCTTCACGCCGGGATCGACGATGGCGACGGCGCGGATCCCCGCCGCTTTCAGGTCGCGATTCAACCCGGCCGGATCGGGAAAATCCGTCCGGTCCCAGGTGAATAGCCGGTAGTCGTCCATGTAGTCGATGTCGTACCACAAGGCGCTGAC
>DPWB01000095.1:3405-3663 GCA_003527885.1 Candidatus Competibacteraceae bacterium | reverse complement strand
CCGTTCGACGAGATCGCCGTGGAAGAAGCCGTACGCTTGCAGGAAGCGGGCAAGGCCCAGGAAATCGTGGCGGTTTCTTTAGGCGTGGCCGCTTGTCAGGATACCCTCAGAACCGCATTGGCCATGGGCGCCGACCGGGGTATTCTGGTGGAAACCGACGCCGAACTGCAACCGCTGGCGGTCGCCAAGCTGCTCAAGGCCGTGGCCGACAAAGAAAAGCCCGATCTGGTGATTCTGGGCAAGCAGGCCATCGACGAC
>DPWB01000095.1:0-3125 GCA_003527885.1 Candidatus Competibacteraceae bacterium | reverse complement strand
CAACCAGACCGGCCAGATGCTGGCGGCCCTGCTGGGCTGGGCGCAAGGCACCTTCGCCTCCAAGGTCGAGATCGACGCCGGAACGATCAAGGTCACCCGCGAGGTCGACGGCGGCCTGGAAACCGTGGCGCTGAAAACGCCAGCGGTGGTCACCACCGACTTGCGCCTGAACGAACCGCGCTTCGTCAAGCTGCCCAACATCATGAAAGCGAAGAAAAAACCGCTGGATACGCTCAAACCCGCCGACCTGGGCGTGGATGTCGCCCCGCGCCTGACCACGCTGAAAGTGCAGGAACCCCCCAAGCGCCAAGCCGGCATCAAGGTCGACACCGTCGCCGCCTTGGTCGACAAGCTGCACAAAGAAGCCCATGTCATCTAACGTCACGGATACCGCACCATGAGCATCCTGGTCATTGCCGAACACGATAACGCCGCGCTCAAAGCGGCAACCCTGAACACCGTCACCGCCGCCTCGCAACTCGGCAGCGACATCGCCGTTCTGGTGGCCGGCCACAACTGTGGCGCGGTCGCCCAGGCCGCCGCCAAGGTCGCGGGCGTCAAGAAAGTGCTGGTGGCCGACGCGCCCCAGTACGCCAACCAGTTGGCCGAAAACGTGGCCGCGTTGGTGGTCGGCCTCGCCGGCGGCCACAGCCACATCCTCGCCCCCGCCACCGCCGCCGGCAAGAACGTCATGCCGCGGGTGGCCGCCTTGCTGGACGTGGCGCAAATCTCCGACATCATCAAAGTGGAAAGCGCCGACACCTTCGTGCGGCCGATCTACGCCGGCAACGTGCTGGCCACGGTCCAGTCCAAGGACGCGGTCAAGGCCATCACCGTGCGCGGCACCGCCTTTCCGGCCGCCGCCACCGAGGGCGGTTCGGCCAGCGTCGAAACCGCCGCCGCCGCCGCCGATGCCGGGCTGTCGAGTTTCGTCGGCCAGCAGCTGACCCAATCCGACCGGCCGGAATTGACCGCCGCCAAGATCATCGTTTCCGGCGGGCGCGGCATGGGCAACGGCGAGAACTTCAAGCTGCTGGAAGCGGTGGCCGACAAGCTGGGCGCGGCGGTGGGCGCCTCGCGCGCCGCCGTGGACGCCGGCTTCGTCCCCAACGACTATCAGGTCGGCCAGACCGGCAAGGTGGTCGCTCCCGAACTGTACATCGCCGTCGGCATTTCCGGCGCGATCCAGCATCTGGCCGGCATGAAGGATAGCAAGGTGATCGCCGCCATCAACAAGGACGAGGAAGCGCCCATTTTCCAGGTCGCCGATTACGGCTTGGTCGCCGACCTGTTCGTCGCCATGCCCGAGATGGCCAAGGAGCTGGACAAGCTGAAAGCCGCCGGTTGACCGTCCGGTCTCGACCCGGCGCCGCCTGACGGACCTTGATCCCATTTGATGAGGATCGAACGCTTTTCAGGCGGCGCTTGCTTTCTCGACCCCGCATCGCCCGAATTTCAAGGAGACGCCCGTGACCGCCTACTCCGCCCCGACCCGCGACATGCAGTTCGTCATCAACGAGGTGGCCGGTTTGGCCGAAGTCGCCGCCTTGCCGGTCTACGCCGAACAGGACGTCGGCCCGGAACTGGCCGAAGCCGTTTTGGAAGAAGCCGCCAAGCTGGCTTCCGGGGTGCTGGCCCCGCTCAACCATTCCGGCGACGTGCAAGGCGTCCGCCTCGGTCCCGACGGCGTCATTCCCGCCGACGGCTTCGCGCTGGCCTATCAAAAATTCATCGAGGGCGGCTGGAACGGCATCGGCTGCCCGGTCGATTACGGCGGCCAGGGCCTGCCGGAGCTCCTGAACACCGCCACCGAGGAAATGTGGAACTCCGCCAACATGTCGTTCGCGCTGTGTCCGCTGCTGACCTCCGGCGCGATCGAGGCGATCAGCCACGTCGGCTCGGACGAACAAAAGTCGCTGTATTTGCCGAAGATGACCAGCGGCGAGTGGACCGGCACCATGAACCTGACCGAATCGCAGGCCGGTTCCGATCTGTCGGCGGTGCGCGCCCGCGCCGTGCCCGAGGGCGATCACTACCGAATTTTTGGCCAGAAAATCTTCATCACCTGGGGCGAGCACAACATGACGGCCAACACCATCCATCTGGTGTTGGCCCGCACGCCGGACGCCCCGGAAGGGGTCAAAGGCATTTCGCTGTTCCTGGTGCCCAAGTTCCTCGTCAATGACGACGGGTCGCTCGGTGCGCGCAACGATCTCGTCTGCGCCTCGGTGGAGCACAAGATGGGCATTCATGGCAGCCCGACGGCGGAGATGGCCTTCGGCGAGGGCGAGGGCGCGCTGGGTTGGGTGATCGGCGAGGAAAACAAGGGCCTCGCCTACATGTTCACCATGATGAACCACGCCCGCGTCAATGTCGGCCTCGAAGGCGTCGGCATCGCCGAGCGCTCCTTCCAGCATGCGCTGGCGTATGCGCGCGAGCGCGTGCAGGGCGCGCCGGTCGGCACCGCGCCCGCCGACAAGAAACCCATCCTGCATCACCCGGACGTGCGTCGCATGCTGATGGACATGAAGTCCCGCACCGAAGCCATGCGCACCCTGGCCTATTACGTCGCCGCCGAGATGGACCGCGCCCACGCCGGCAACGAGGCGTCGCGCGCCCGCGTCGACCTGCTGACTCCGGTGGTCAAGGGCTGGAGCACGGAGCAGGGCGTCGAGCTTGCCTCTACCGGCGTGCAGGTCTTCGGCGGCCTCGGCTTCATCGAGGAGACGGGCGCATGCCAGTACTACCGCGATTCGCGCATCACCACGATCTACGAGGGCACTACCGGCATCCAGGCCAACGACCTGATCTTCCGCAAGCTGCTGCGCGACCAGGGCGCCACCGCCCGCGTCGTCTTCGGCGAAGTCGCTGCCACCGCGCGCGCCCTCAACGAAGCGTCCCGCCCCGAACTGCAGGCCATCGGCCGCCGCCTCGCATCCGGCCTCAAGG
Source organism: Candidatus Competibacteraceae bacterium (assembly GCA_003527885.1). Lineage (GTDB taxonomy): Bacteria > Pseudomonadota > Gammaproteobacteria > Competibacterales > Competibacteraceae > Competibacter_A. The sequence continues at coordinate 176 of DPWB01000095.1, read as the reverse complement.
CCTGGGAGGAAGCGACCGACTGGATCCTGGCCAACGCGAAAAACGGCCTTGCCGGCGTGTTGACCGCAGCCGGCCCCTACCTTGACCCTGTCTCTTATACACATCTCCGAGCCCACGAGACCGTACTAGATCTCGTATGCCGTCTTCTGCTTGAAAAAAAAACAACACGAACGAGC
>DPWB01000091.1 GCA_003527885.1 Candidatus Competibacteraceae bacterium | reverse complement strand
GCGGGCCGCCAGCGCCGGCCAGGGACCATTTGTCAGGTCCACGGCGGACCGCAACATCTCCGTCAAGAACGCGCGCACCGTCAACCTCCGGTCGGTCGTCGGGTCAAAAAACGGTCGAACCATATCCTCCCCCGCGAGTATACGCTTCGCCGCGCCCCGGTCAACCCCCGGTAACCGGTGTTATCGGGGGTGGAAGAGCAGGGGATAAAAGCAGATATTTCGATATATAAAATATGTAATACATAACACGTAATTTGACTTATAGTAGAAAGCAGGTCGGCAAATACCACATCCCCTATGGCTTATGGGTGATACAGCGCCCCATACCTTACCAGTTGCCCGTAATTGGTCACATTCGACGCCGCGCCACTGGTTTCAGTCCCCCGGAGCCAGCGTCCGCGCTTTAAACACGCCCTTGGAGCCGGTTTTCGCAAGGCTCCCCCAAAACCATAATAAAATGCCAACAACATCGTCCGTTTTTATCTGGATGGCCCGCTTAGGCCAGCCGGGCGACCTCACCGAAGGGGAAGGACTCGCTGGCTAGCCCGCCCGGCGCGACCACCCACAGCACCGGCCCCTCCGGCGCGCGGTTTGGGAAATCGCCGTAACCGTCGGTCAAATAGACTGCCAGCCGCTCGCCGAGGCGGGGGGCGGCATCCTGTTCCGACGCGGCGAAGAAGGGCCGGAACGAGGTGCCGCCACCACCGACGGGTTCAGGCAACGGCTGGTCACCGCGCAGGTCATACGGACCGTATAGAGCGGCGTCCGCATACCAGAGCCGGGCGTCGATTTGAGGATAGGCGGCGAGGATACCGCGCACCTCGCCCAGAAACTGGCCGATGAGTTCATCGTTCACCGAGCCGCTGGTGTCCACGGCGATGCGCACCGCCACCGACTCGCCCTCCAGCGCATCGAGATACAGCCCCTGCCCGACAAAGCGGCGGTCGAAGCCGCTGAAATCACTCGGCGTGCGAACCACAAACCGCCACAGGTGGCTGCGCCAGTCCAGCCGCGTCCCCTCGACCCACTCCACCTCCCGCGCTAACCCGGCTGGAAGGACATCTTGCCCGCTGGCGCGCGCCACGGCCTCGGCCTGGCGCAGCGCCGTTTTCCAATAGGCTTCCAGATCCGCCCGTCGTCGTGTAGCGCCCGGCTCGTCCGGGTCCGCCCCGCAGGGCAGTATTTCGCCCTCGCTCACCACCTCGTCCGCCACCGCCCCGCCTTGGTGGTGGCCGGTCACCGCCGGCTCCAGCAGATCGCGCCATGCTTCAGGCAGGATCGGACAAGGCCGGCGTCCGGCCAGCAACGCTTCGTAGACCTCTTCGACGGCCAACGCTTCGAGCTCCGGCGCGCGGACCGCATCCTTGGGCAGGGACAAGCCGGTATCGGCGGCGATCATGCCGTTGACGACGATGTCGGCGGCGCTGTTCCACAGCGCCGGCTCGCGGTTGCCTCGGCGCAGTGGATGCAGCAGGGCGCAATGCAAGACCTCGTGGATCAAGAGGGCCTGAAATTCTTCCAGCTGTAGGGTGGCGACATAGTCGGGGTTAAACCAGATGGCGCGGCCGTCGGTGACGGCGGTTTTCACGCCCGCGCGTCCCTCCAGCCGAGCGAACAGCGCAAGAGTTGCAAAAAACGGGTTCTTCGCCCGCAGGCGCAGCAGGGCGCGGCTGAGCAGGCGCTCCAGAGCGGGGGCAGGCGCGCTCATGGGGCCAGCAGTTCGCGGTAGTTCGCCATGAATGCCTTGAAGCGAGGTTCCTTGGCGATCTCGTGGAAGACGGGACCGATCTGGCCGCGTTGGCGCAGCAGCGGGAACAGGTCGACGGCGAACAGGTTGACCCACTCCGCCGGGGCGTGCGCGACCAGATAACCCAGGGCGTTCAGCACCGGCCGAACCGCGACGGCGCGCGCGGCCAACCCCAGCGTCAGGGCGTAACGCGTCGAGGGTTCGGTGGGAAACGGCGGGGCTGCCGCGCCGGCGGCGATGGCATCCAGGTCGGGCAACTTGCGATACAAGGTGGTGAAAGCGGCGAACTCGGCCGCCGCGCCCTCCCCGACCGCCGGCGCGATGTCGAGCCCCAGCCGGTGCAGTTCGCCCGCCATCGCCCACGAGCGCGGGGAGGGCCAGGCCGGGCGCTGCGGGTCGGGGACGTACAGCAGCTTGGGGCGGTAGGCCAAAAAGGCCAACACCGGCTCGGATAGGCCGCGAGCCAGCGCATAATGGCGGAAGCTCTCGGCGTCCGGCAGCACGGTCAGGTGGATGAAGCGGTTAGCCAGCGGCGAGGGCATGTCGAACACCGAGGCTCGATCTTCCTTGCGGTTGCCCGCCGCCCACACCAGCCAGCCCTCCGGAACCTGGTAACCACCGACCCGCCGGTCGAGAATCAGTTGCTGGGCCACGCCTTGCATCGCCGGCGGCGCCATGTTGATCTCGTCGAGAAACAGGATACCCGCGCCGGTCTTGGGCAGAAACTCTGGCGGATACCAGCGGCTGGCGCGGGCCCGCGGGTCGGCCACCGGCAGACCGCGCAGATCAGTGGGCGCGAGCTGGCTCAGGCGCACGTCCAGCAGCGCGATCCCGGCCGCCTCGGCCACTTGGGCGACGATGCTAGATTTGCCGATGCCGGGCGGCCCCCAGATCATGGTGCTCAACAGCAGGCGGGCTTCCACTAGGCGGGTCAGGTAAGGGGTCAGTTGGGCGGGGGTCAGGTCCATCGCTTGTCTCCGGTCAGGCTGCGGGCGGATGGTTCGCCGGGGTCGCCCGCGCCGCCGGCGCGCAGAGTAGCCGGCGGGGTGTTCGGATGATCGCATGCCATGCGCTGGAGAGTCTCGTCTTCCACCAGCGCTACTTGCGCCAACACCCAATCCGGGCAGGCCTCGCACTCCACCAGCGCGACCGAGGCGGAATCCGGTAACTCTTTGAAGAAATTGGGGTTTTCCAGAATTAACAGCTCCAGCGCCGGATTTTGTAAAAATTGTTCGGGAAACTGCGCGGCCAGGGCGCGCAGGGTGGTGGCCGACGTGGCCGGATTGTTCGCCAGCGCCCGGCGGACGGTCCGATCGGCCGAGTCTGACAGCATCTCCAAGGTCGCGAGCGGTGCGGCGGGATTGCCGGCCACGATCCAGGCGAATCCACGTTTGGCCAGTTCGGCCAGCCGTTCGGGCGGCGTGCGAATGTCGGCGGCTTCAGCTTCGAGATCGCTCGTGAGGCGAACCCGTTTGAGCGCCAGTCGTGCGGTTGGCGGAGAATGAGTCAGTCGCTGAGTCATCGGAAGAAGTCCGGGCCGAGGTTTGGCGGCAAGCGTTTGATGGGGAAGTCGGTCATCTCAACGTCACCCGCGCCGCCGCCCGCACCACGGCGTTGCCATCCTCGGCCAGCTTGGCGCGGATCAGGGGTGAGGTGGCGGGGTGCGCGGCGATGGCGGCGCGTTCTTCCCACCACGGAGAGCGGCCGCGCTCGGCTAAAGCCGCCGCCGGCGCCCACGGGCTGAGCAGCGCCAGCAACCGGCTCCCCAAATCGCCTTGGACGACGAGCGCCTGGGCTTGCTCGGTTAACAGGGTTCCAATGCCGTCGGTTTTCGCGGCAAGCGAAGCCGAGCGCGGTAAAACACGGGTTGGCCGCGTGAGTTTGGCGCGTAGGAGTTCGAGCAACTGGAAGTCCGGATACGCCTGGGAATCCAGCATCGCTTCGAGCGTAGCGGGCGGTAATAGAGGATCGAAGGCCGAAGCGAGGGCGGGTTTGGCTGTCGGATCGACCGGGGTTTCAGCCGCTTCGGGCAGGCGAACGCGAAGTCCCCACCGGCGCGCGGCGGGATTGCCGGCGACGGCCCGGCGAATTTCGCCATGAAGGTCGGCGGCAAGCTGTTTCAGCAAGGCTTTCGACGCCGCCGGATTACCGGCGACCGTCAGGAGAACCTCGAAAGGCGCCTCCTTGGCCAACCGTTCCAGCAAGGTGGCCGAGGCCGCCGGATTGCCCGCGATGGCAGCCCGAATGCGCCGGACCGGCTCCCCGGCCAAGCGTTTGAGGGTCTCTTCGGGCGTACTTGGGTTGCCGGCCACCGCTTGGCGAGCTTTGATCTCCAGATCGGTGGCGAGCTGTTCGAGGGCCGTTGTCGGCGTGGCCGGATTTCCTGCCACGGCGACCCGCACGGCGGGGTCAGGGTCGCTGGCAAGCCGCCGGAGATGGTTCGCCGCCAGTCCTGGATTGCCGGCGATAGCCTGGCGCACCGCATCGTTTTTCGCGGCCATCAGCGATTTCAGCCCATCGGCCGGCGTGTCCGGATGGTGGGCGGCCACCAGCCGAACGGGCCAGCGTGGGTCGCCCGCCAGCCGCCGCAGGCAGGCGGGCGATACGATGGGGTTGCCGGCGACAGCGGCACGAACCTCCTCGCGCGAATCCCGCGCCAACCCATCGAGCAGATCGCCGGGAATATCTGGGCGCAACGCCACGATGCCGCGAACCGGCCAACGGTGATGGTGCGCGAGCCGCTCCATGACCGCCCGGTCGGTGTACAGCCGGCCGATGTCCCGGAGCACTCGATACAGTGCGGTCGCCGGTTTAGGGCCTGTGATGCTGACTTGATCGGCAAGGCGCAGGAAGGCCATGGCGCGCGTACCCCGTTGTGACTCCAACGCCCGCATGACCGCCAATCGCAGGCGGTTTTGCCAGTCCGCAACGACTCCCACCAGCGCGACGTGCAAGGAAGCCGCTTCGCGCACGGCGGCCGAGGGAGCGACATGCAAGGCGCGCAAGGTTTCGGCGGGCGTCGCCGCCTGCCGGCAGACTTCCAACTGAACGGGTTCGTCCCCGACGAGCGCCGCCTGACCGAGCAGCCAATCCGGACAACGTTCCTGGCTGACCAACCCTCGGAGGGCGTCCGTACTCAGTTCTTGGAAAAAGGTGGGATTTTCCAGCAACACCCAATCCAGCGCCGGATTTTCCAGTAGCCCTTCGGGAAGGCGTCCAGCGAGTTGTTGCAGGGTGGCCAGAGGTGTCGCCGGATGGGCCGCGATCGCTTGCAGGAGCGCGGGATCGCTTTCGTGGGCCAGCCGCTCCAGCGCGGCCGCTGGCGCGGCCGGATTGCGCGCCACCACCCGCGCCAGCTTCCCGCTCCGGGCGGCGAGTTCCGCCAGCCGGGTCGGTGCGGTGGCCGGGTCGGCGGCTTCCGCCTTGAGCGCGTCCGATGCGCGCGGGGGCGTTGCCCTTAAGATCGGGTCTCTCGCATCGTCGGTCGAAGCAATCATCATAGAGTCGCTATCCACTGGATCGTTGCCTTTGGCGGACAAGGTCATATATAACTCCCCCAAAACAGCGGCGGCCGCTTCAACCGGTCCCGGGCCGGAGACGTTCTCGTCCGCCGTTTTGGGGGTGTGACGGGGCGATCCCTTCCGTGGGATCCAATCAGTTTTTATTCCAATTCAATGCGCCATCGCCCGAACGCTGACTTTGAGCAGATCGGCGAGCGGGGCCAACGCGGCGGCCAAGGGAGCGCCCTCGCCGTAACAGGACAGGTTGGCTCCCTCCAGCTCGCCGGAGCCGCCGGTGGCGATCGGGCGCAGGGCCGAGGCCACGGTTTCGGTGAGCGTGCTCTTGCGCTGTTCCATGCATTCGACCATGGTCATGTGCGAGACTTGTTCTCGCAAGGCGAACAGGCAGACTCCCCGGATGTGGGTGTTGATCTCGGCCACGCCACCGGCGGCGCTGAAGTTGTACAGCCTCGCCGCCCGCACCGGATCGACGATCCGGTAGAGCGCGCTTCCTTTGAACCGCAGCGGGATGCCGTCCCGGCTTTCCTGGCGCATCTCGAAAATGGCTTCCTGCTGGGTGCTCGGCACCAGGACGTGCGTTGCCCAGGACGGCTGGAACGCGCTTGCCGCTGGCCCGAGATTGCGGATGCGTCCACCATGTCCGACGATCAGATATTCATTGGGGGTTGATTTGACGAAGAACATTTTTCCTTCCTCCTTACGCATAACCTGCTACAGAGCGTCAACAAGTTAACTGTTTGAATAAATTTATAAATTTTCTAAATCCTGGGCTTGTTCGGCGTTGTGATAAAGGCGTGTTTCCCGTTATGGCTACCGCTCAGTCAGGGATTCGTTAGCCCCATCCTTGGAAAATGGCTCTTACAACGCTAACCAGGCCTTGCTTCCTATAACGGAGGAAATCGGAAATTTTTTGGAGGCGCAGCAACAATTGCTAAACAAAAGCGCTTGGTCCCTTCGGCTTATCGGCATCCAAGCCAGGTTGTGATACCTAGGGTGGTGGGGCAGGCGTGGTCTTAAAATGGTTTGTGTTCAAACGACTGAGTGAAGGAGCTTTTGAAACAAAGCACAGTGCGTTCGAGAATAACCGGGGAATCGGTCAGCGGGGGCGATACGGTGCCGCCAGTTAAATCAAGGCTTTCGATTGGAAGCTTCAACAAGATCTGATGGACAGCATAGGGTCAAAGTATTGTCAATTCGGCATTGCCTGTACCGTCTTATAGACCTGATAGATCTTTATCCGCTTGGCTATATAACTCCCCATATTTATTTCGGAGATAACGCATATAAGGCTCAATAGAAAGCTCTAAGTTCGTAGCACGCTTTATTAAGTCAGACGGAACATATTTAGAACCATACTGATAAATGTTTTGCCTAAGCCAGGTATGTAATGTGTCAAATTTTCCTAAAGAAATTTCATTGTTAATTTCAGGATGTTTTTTTAAAGCCGCTTCGTAAAATTGAGCGCTCAGGATATTACCAATAACATAGCCTTGGAACTGACCGCCAATGAAGCCACTAAACCAGTGGACATCCTGCAAAACACCATTTTTATCATCCGTTGGCATAATTCCAAAATCTTCTTTAAAACGTTCACGCCAAGCTTCAGGTAAATCCTTCACTTCCAATTTCCCTTCCAATTGCCGGCGCGATGTTTTTAAGAAATTCACGCCAGTCGGCATTAATCATGTGCTGACGCGCACCCTGTTCGGAAAGCTGTTCCACGAGCTGACCAAACGGTACCAGGCCGCTCAACTCATTTGCTGTGGTGCATAGGCCGGTACCCATCAGCAAATCGGAGTGAGCCTGTTCTACCCTATTCAGAAAATGCTGAATCAGTACCGTTTTACCCTGCCCAAAATCCCCCTCTATCAGAAAAACCTTGACCGCTTTTCAGCAAGAACTGCCTCCAAATTCCTGGATAACTGCTGAAGCTCATGTTCCCGACCTACAAAGCAATCAATAGCCATTGCAGCAAACTCCCGTTTTACGAATACATTCAATCATCCCAAGAAATTCAGCATCGATTTTAAGGCTTGGAAAACGTGGGTGGTTCAGGCCGCTTGCCTTTCTCCAGGCTATACACCAGCCATTTCGCCGGTTCGTGCTGACTCTGCCAGCGTAAAGCCCGTTGATAGGCTTCCAGGATCAACGCTTGATCCTGTGAAGCCAGCCACACGGCATAAACGGTTTCTTTAAGGCTGTCCGGTGTGGAGGTTGAGAGCAAGCCGGCAGGGGCTGGCGGTAACGTGGCCATCGGCACCACGTCAATGGCGACAGTGGCCTGCTGTTGCACAGCATCACTCACTACGAGTTGATAAGCGCCTGCACTCAGCTCCAGCGGCGGGCTGCTGAAACGCCGCTGGTCGAGGTTGGTCTGATCAAACACCACTGGCTCTTTTCCCTGCCGTTCCAGCCGTACCCGAAACGGGGGCGTCCCACCGTTCCAGGCCAGAGACAGCGGTTGGTTGCCCGCTGAGAGCCGCGTCGAACCTTCCGGGGCCAGAGGAAACTTAATCGGCTTGCCTTCGTTCCGGGCGACCAGGATGGCGGTGGGCAACGCTGCCCCATTTTCCTTCTGAGTACGCAACCAGGCACCCGCCCAGCCCACCAGGTTAGCGACTGTTCCTGGCGCTTTACCGGTATCCTGCACTGTGTAGGGTGAATTGGTCGATTGCACGACCACCACCGTACCGTCATCACGCTCCAGGCGTAGCGCGTAGCCTTTGTCAGTAGCCCATAGCCGATCACCGTTTTGCAGGGTCAGGTAATACTCAATCGCCAGCGCCTGGCCGTTGCGCTCCAGCCGGTACTGGTCCGCTTGTCCCTGAAAGTCCCGAATCCAGGTCGCGGCGTGCGTTGTTGACGCCAGCATCGGGGCCAGCAGTATCCAACGCCATTGCAGGTTGCGGTTCATGATGTGTCTCTCCTATCGAGTCAGCAGTCACAGGCGAAATTGCGGCCTCAGCGGCTAAAGCCGAAATCGTAACGGTCGGATCGGGTGGCGGGGCGCTCGTGGCTATTGGTTCAACAAGCGTCTGGGCGGCATCCAGGGCAGGCGGCGGGAGCGGTGCAGTCCCCTGAGCGCGGGCTGACTTGAATTCCACCGCCATCTGATGAAGCTGCACCGCGATCAGCGGGATGGCGAAATCCAGCCACACTCCATAGCGAAACAGCATGAAGCTGATCGGCAACAGCATGGCGAAGATAAACCCCCCGGACAGCACCATGCCCCAAAAAGAGCTGAAGTAAGCGAAGGCGATGCTCATGACCACGATCAGAGCAGCCTCGATGAGCAATTTTACCCCCAGCGGCGGCGGGGTAAATTCACCGTACTGGTACAGCGATTGGATTGAATTGACCAGCACCAGAGCGCCAGGCATTTGGCCCAATGGGGTTGAATAGCGATCCCGGCTTTCAGTGAAGCTGGCGCCAATCACCACCACCCGGCCCGCCAGCCAGGTCGAATCGACCGCCTGCCTGCCAATGGGCAGAGCACTGCGGATAGACAAAGCGGGCATCTCGGTGCCGTTCTGGCTTAAAAAGGTGGGGCGGGCTTGTCCCGGTTTCAGTCGCCACGGCTGGGTATAGAGAATCCGTTGCGCCACTTCATCAGGCTTGGCATGGAGGCTGAGGCCAGCGATCTGGATGATCCGGGGATCGGCAGGATTAGGGCTATTCGTTCCGGGCTTAACCGGCGTACAGGTGGCTGGCGCCAGTGGAGCCAGCACTTTGTTGATTTCTCGGCCGACCTGCCCGACGTCTTTTCCGGGGGATTTGAGCAGGGCCACCGCAAGCAATTGAATGGAAGGAATCATTGAAGTCCGACCGTTGGTACAGACCGTTTCCCACAGCCGCCAGCGCCGCAGCACGCGATCATCATCCAGATTGAACAGCGGCGACCCCCAATGGATGAGCGGTGACCGGGCGATGCGCTCATCGTCTTCCAGAAAGGAACGGCGCTCAGAGGGGTATTCGGTGACGCCAGGCTCCAGAGATTCGCGAAACACCCGCGAGAGAATCAGTGGCGGATGGGTTGGGTCGGCATACTGCGCCAGATACGCCTGAAGCCGAGCGTCGGCGGCGGGATCAGCGCCGTGCTGGCTCAGGTCGATATCCACCACGATCAGCGCCGCACCGCCACGCACCGCATAGTCGATCAGCGTCAACACCCGGTCACGCGGCAGATGAAACGGTTCGCCCCACTGTCGGTAGGTGGCTTCATCAATGTCGAGCAGCGCAAACGGCAGACTGGGCCGGGCGGGGGTCACACCCCATTGCAGACCCATCACCCAGTCGATACCGGCGTCCTCGTTCTGGCGCAAGCGATTGAAGCCATGCAGGTTCCACAGCGCGATGGCAATTGTCAGGCCGATTAGCAGATTGCTCAGGATGCTCCGCGTCAATGGACCACGCCGCGCCCACCAAGCTTGCATGGCAGCGAGCGGCGGCCACGACCGCCAGGCATCAGCCAGCATCGGGCGTGGCCAGAATCGCGCCAGGAATTGGAGCAGCCTTTCCAGCCACAGGAACCTGATGAGTCGATTAAGCAAGGGGCTTCTTGGCATTAAAGGCGTCCGAATTCCGGCTGAGGAATCACTGGGTTTTTCTCATTAACGCGAATCAGAGTTTGAATTTGTTGTGATTTCGATATTTTTTCAATCCCCGATGGTGACGAAAGGCGCCCAGAAGTAAGGATGGGCGCGGGCGAGGTGCAGCGGCTGGCCCTGAAGGTCCTGCCCAGCGGGCATAACGCTGGTGCGCATCTGCTCCCGCGCTTGGGTTAGGGCAGCGGCCGGGTCGGTCGCACCGGCTTCGCGGGCGGCGACGGCGGCGGTGATGAGGTCGCGACTGGCGGTGCTTTCCACCGGCCAGTGGCTGACCCATAACTGCCGTACGCCGACGGCCAGAAAGGCGCGGGTGAGTCCGGCAAAGCCTTCGCCGGTGGTGGTTTTGGCGCTGTCACCGGCAGTGTTACAGGCGGAGAGGATGGCGAGGTCTACGTCCAGTTGCAGGTCTTCAAACACTTCCCGGAAAGTGAGCAGGCCGTCTTCCTGGTGGTCGGGGTTTACCAGGGTGAGGGCAAGCGATGGCTGGCCGCGTGGGTCAGGGGGTGCGACACCGCTAGGCCGGTCGAGGGTGAGGAGTTCTTTTCGGTCAGGCGCGGGATCGGGCGGTAGGAACTCACCGCCAAGGAGGCCGTGGGTGGCGAAGAGGAGGTAGCGCAAGTTTTTGAACGCGCCCTGGCGGGAGAGCTGCTTGACGGTGTATTCCTGGGCTTGTTCCCGCAGGTAGGGCGGTTGCGGGTTTTTCGTGAGTGTGGTCAGAGCGCGTGCCTCATCAGCAGTCTGGGGCCTGTCTCTTATAACGCCACTGAGTGCGCCACTACGGGCCAGCAGTGCCAGAGTTTGCTGGGTGGCGGGGTTGGCGTTGCCGGAGGAAGCGTTCGCCGGGGTGGCGGGAGCCGGGGCAGTGGCAGGGGCAGCGGGCTGTCTCTTATACACATCTCCCAGCCCACGAGACCGGACCAGATATCGGATGCCGGCTTCTGCTTGTAAAAAAA
>DPWB01000347.1 GCA_003527885.1 Candidatus Competibacteraceae bacterium | reverse complement strand
TGATCGAGCGCCATCCCGAGCAGCCCTTCAGGGTCCAAATCGAGCGCCACGGCGTCCGGCAGACCCTGGAGCTCACGCCGGATATGAGGGAGAACGACCGGGGCCAGCGGGTCGGCTTTGTCGGCGCCATGGCCGATATACCGGAAGACCTCGCCCAGAACTTGCGTGTCGTGGTACGTTATGGCCCGCTGGAGGCGGTCGGCGCGGCCATCGAGAAAACCTGGGAGATGTCGTGGCTGACCTTGCGCATGTTGGGCCGCATGCTGGTCGGCAAGGCGTCCCTGGACAATATCAGCGGGCCGTTGACCATCGCCCAGTTCGCGGGGCAGGCCGCCAACGCGGGCGTTTTGGCTTTCCTGTCGATGCTGGCTCTGGTCAGCCTCAGTTTGGGGGTTTTGAATTTGCTGCCCGTTCCGGTATTGGACGGCGGCCATGTCCTGTATTACCTGATCGAATGGATCAAGGGCAGTCCCTTGTCGGAGGCGGTGCAAAATCTGGGACAGCAGGTGGGTATCGCTGTCTTGCTGCTGCTGATGGGGCTGGCCCTGTTCAATGATTTCAGCCGTCTGTTAGGGTAGGGCCGGCCGTTCTGGTCCGAGGGGAAACCACTCGCTCATGAAACCGTATCGCTGTTTGCTGTTCGCCGCCGGCCTGTGGGTCGCGGCCTCCGGCGCGCGCGCCGCGCAATTCGTCGTGCAAGACATCCAGGTCGAGGGCCTGCAGCGGGTTTCCGCCGGCACGGTGTTCAACTATTTGCCCGTTCAGGTCGGTTCGACCGTTGCGGAGAAGGATTATCCCGAGATCATCCGGGCGCTGTTCCGCACCGGTTTCTTCGCGGACGTCAATTTGGAGCGCAAGGGCAACGTGTTGGTGGTGACCGTGACCGAACGGCCGGCCATCGCCGAGGTCCGCCTGTCCGGCAACCGGGACATCAGCACCGAGGACCTGAAAAAGGCGCTGACCGGCGTCGGGCTGGCGGAAGGCCGGGTGTTCGACCGGTCGTTGCTGGATAAAGTCGAACAGGAATTGCTGCAACAGTATTACAGCCGGGGCCGCTACGGGGTTCAGGTCAAGAGCCAGGTGCAAGCGCTGGAGCGCAACCGGGTGGCGATCGCCATCGACATCGCGGAAGGCGCGGTGGCCAGCATCAACCGGATCAACATCATCGGTAACAAGGCGTTCGGCGAGAAAGAGCTTTTGAAACAGTTGCAGTCGTCCACCGGCGGCTGGTTCTCGTTTTTCACCAAGGACGATCAATATTCCAAGCAGAAACTGGCGGCCGACATCGAAAGCCTGCGCTCTTTCTACCTGGATCGGGGTTACCTCAAGTTCAACGTCGAATCGACCCAGGTCTCGATCACCCCGGACAAGCAGGATGTGTACATCACCGTCAACATCAATGAAGGCGAGCGTTACACCCTGGAAGATGTGGCCTTGTCGGGCAACTTCGGCGTCGTCCCGGAGCAGGACTTGCGCAAGCTGATCACCATCAAGCAGGGGGACACCTTTTCCCGCGCCAAGATGGCCGAGGTCGCCAAGAAAATGAGCGAGCGCCTGGGCGAGGAGGGCTACGCCTTCGCCAACGTCAACACCGTGCCGCGCCTGGACGACGAAAACAAAAAAGTCGCGATCAATTTCGCGATCGATCCAGGCCGGCGGGTCTACGTGCGCCGCATCAACTTTCAGGGCAACAGCAAAACGCAGGATGAAGTGCTGCGCCGGGAGTTGCGACAAACCGAGGGCGGCTGGATCTCGGGCAAGGATCTCGAACGCTCCAAGACCCGCTTGCAACGTCTGGATTACCTGGAAAGCGTCAACGTCGAAACGCCCGCCGTGCCCGGCGCCAACGATCAGGTGGACGTGAACTACACGGTCGTCGAACGCTCCTCCAACAGCGTGATGTTCGGCATCGGTTACGGCCAGGAGTCGGGTTTGTTGCTCAACGCCAGCCTGACCCAGAACAACTTTTTGGGGACCGGCAATCAGTTGGGCATCGTCTTCAACAACAGCGACATCGGCCAAAACTACAACATTTCCTTTAACAATCCATATTATACGCTGGACGGCGTCAGCCTCGGTTTCCGGCTGTTCTACCGGGCCATCGACAGCTCCCAGCTCAACACCTCCAACTACACCCAGAACATTTACGGCGGCCAGATCAATTTCGGCTTTCCGCTGAACGAATTCGATACGTTGCGCCTCAGCCCCGGCTACGAGCACATCTGGTTCGACACCCAAGAAGACACCGCGCCCGAAGTGGTGGATTATCTGCGCAAGCACGGTGATTCCTACGACCAGTTCAAGCTGGATGGCGGTTGGGCGCACGATACCCGCGACCGGGCTATTTTTCCGACCAGCGGCAGCCTGAACCAGCTCTCGGCGCAAGTCGCCCTGCCGGGCAGCACGGCGGAATTTTATAAATTGAATTACCGGGGCGTCGCTTATTTCCCGTTCGCGCCCTGGCTGACGTGGTCGCTCGGCGGTGAGATCGGCTACGGCAACGGCTACGGCGGTACCGACGGTCTGCCCTTTTTCGAAAACTTTTATGCGGGCGGCCTGCGGTCGGTGCGGGGTTACAAAGCCAATACGCTGGGGCCTCGCTATAGTAATAACGATCCCAGCGGGGGCGCGTTCAAGACGATCGCCAGCACCCAATTGATTTTCCCGGTGCCTTTCGTCGAAAAATCCGAAAATGTGCGGGTGGCCGCGTTCCTGGATGCCGGTAACGTTTTTTCGACCGTGGATGGCTTCGATGCCGGCGAATTGCGCTACTCCGTCGGTCTTTCGGGGACATGGATCTCTCCGTTCGGCCCTCTGGTGTTGAGCGTCGCCGCGCCGCTCAATGAAAAAGACGGTGATGAGACGGAAGCCTTCCAGTTCTCGTTCGGCATTCCGATCAATTGAAGCCGGCCGGGGAATGGGTTTTTGGTGGTTTGTTTGCAATAGTTCGCTGATGGAGGTATCGATTTTGAAGCTCTTGAAAACTCTGATGGTTGCGACGGCGCTGTCGATGCCGTTTTTGCCGGTGCAGGCGGCCGAATTGAAGATCGGTTTCGTCAGCATCGCCGAGATTCTGAAAAGCGCCCCGCAGGCGGAAGCCGCCAGCAAGCGGCTGGAAAAGGAATTCGCCCCCCGGCAGAAGGGCTTGGTCGAAGCGCAGAAAGCGCTGCGCAAACAGGAAGAGCGCTTGTCCAAGGACGGCGCGGTAATGGGCGACAGCCAGCGCCGGAGCCTGGAGGGCGATATCCGCAATCAGGCCCGCGAGCTGAAGCGGACCAGCGATGAGTTCCGCGAAGATTTCAACCTGCGCCGCAACGAGGAATTGGGCAAGTTTCAAAAGGAGGTGCTGGAGGTGATCAACGGGGTCGCCAAGGAAGAAGGCTTCGATCTGATCGTCAATGACGGCGCGACGCTGTATGTCAGCTCGCAGGTGGACGTGACCAAAAAAGTTCTCGGCCGCCTGACCTCCAAGTAACCACGATGCCCACGCTGGGGGAGGTCGCCGCGGTCGCCAACCTGCGCTTGCAAGGCTGCGATGCCGCGACGGTCGTCACCGGGGTGGCTCCCTTGCAGCGGGCCGGGCCCGGCTATATCAGCTTTTTGACCCATCCGCGCTACCGCCAGTATTTGGCGGCCACCCGCGCCGCCGCGGTTATCCTGTCGGCCGAAGACGCCGCCGGCTGTCCCGCGCCCGCGCTGGTGGCCGATAACCCCCAAGTCGCCTACGCGCGGGCGGCCACCCTGTTCGAACCGGCGCCGCCGGCCGAAACCGGCGTTCATCCCACCGCCTGGGTGAGTCCCGGCGCTCGCATCGCGGCCGATGTCTGGATCGGACCGCATTGCACGGTCGAGGCGGGCGCGGTGATCGGGGCCGGCGTTTTCGTGGGCCCCAATTGCGTCATCGGCGCGGGGGCCACGCTCGGCGAAAAGACCCGTTTGGTGGCGCAGGTGACGGTTTGCCATCGGGTCCGGCTCGGTCGCCGGGTTTTGGTGCATCCGGGAGCGGTGATCGGCAGCGACGGTTTTGGGTTGGCGCTCGATCGGGGGGGGCGTTGGCTCAAGATTCCCCAGCTCGGCAGCGTGCTGGTTGGCGATGATGTGGAAATCGGCGCCAACACCACCATCGACCGTGGCGCTTTGGAAGATACCGTGATCGAAGAGGGCGTGAAGCTGGACAATCAAATCCAGGTCGCTCACAACGTGCGCATCGGCGCTCACAGCGCGTTGGCGGGTTGCGTCGGTATCGCCGGCAGCGTCCGCATCGGACGCCACTGCATGGTGGGCGGCGGAGCCGGTATCGCCGGCCATCTGGAAATCGCGGATCGGGTACAGGTGACCGGCATGTCGCTGGTGACGAAATCCCTTGCCGAGCCCGGTATCTATTCCTCGGGATTGGCGGTGGAGCCGAACCGGACCTGGAACAAGATCAGCGCGCGCCTGCGTCAGCTGGATGGCCTGTTCCGGCGCTTGACGGCTTTGGAAAAAACAATCGACCAAGACGGCTCCACTTGAGAGGGTTAAGCCTTGGAAATCATGGCAATCAAGGAAATTCTGGAATATCTGCCCCACCGTTACCCTTTTTTGTTGATCGATCGGGTGCTGGCGCTGGAGCCGGGCCAGTCGCTGGTCGGCCTCAAGAACGTCAGCTTCAACGAACCTTATTTTTTGGGGCATTTCCCGCAACGGCCGATCATGCCGGGCGTGTTGATCCTGGAGGCGCTGGCCCAGGCGACCGGCGTGCTGGCGTTCAAGAGCGAGAGCGAGCGGCCCGACCATCGCTCCATGTATTATCTGGTGGGCGTCGATAACGCCCGCTTCAAGCGGCCGGTCGAGCCGGGCGACCAGTTGATCCTGGACGTTCGGGTGGATCGCATCAAACGCGGAGTCGGTAAGTTCGTCTGCGAAGCCAAGGTGGATGGCCAGTTGGTGGCTTCCGCCGACGTGATGTGCGCCAAGCGGGATATCGAGCCGTGATCGATCCGCGCGCCGTGGTGGACCCCTCCGCCCGCCTAGCGCCGGATGTGACGGTAGGGCCGTTTTCGGTGATCGGCGCGGAAGTGGAAATCGGCGCCGGAACCTGGATCGGCCCGCATGTGGTGATCCGGGGTCCGACCCGCATCGGTCGCGACAACCGGATTTTTCAGTTCGCTTCGCTGGGCGAAATGCCGCAGGACAAGAAATACGGGGGCGAGCCGACCCGGTTGGACATCGGGGACCGCAACACCATCCGCGAGTTCGTGACCATCAATCGCGGCACCGTGCAGGACGCCGGCCTGACCCGGCTAGGCGACGATAACTGGATCATGGCTTACGTTCACATCGCCCATGATTGCGTGGTGGGCGACCGCACGATTTTCGCCAATGGGGCCTCGCTGGCCGGCCACGTCCGCATCGAGGACGACGTGGTGCTGGGGGGCTTTGCCCTGGTGTATCAATTCACCCGGCTGGGGATGCACAGCTTCTGCGGTTTCGCCTGCGGCGTGCATCGCGATGTGCCGCCTTATGTCACCGTGGCCGGCTATCGCGCCGAGCCTTACGGGATCAACGCCGAAGGTTTGCGGCGCCGCGATTTTTCCGACGAGGAAATTCAGGCGATCCGGCGGGCTTACAAGGTGATTTATCGGGCCAACCTGCGCTTGGAGGAAGCGGTGGAAAAGGTGCGGGACATGGCGGCGGAATGGCCGCGCTTGCACATTCTGGCCGATTTTCTGGCGGCCCCGTCCCGCAACGGTATCGTGCGCTAGCGACGTTGCCCCCATGCACATCGCGCTCGTCGCCGGCGAACTGTCGGGCGATCTGCTGGGGAGCGGCCTGGTCGCGGCCTTGAAGGCGCGCTATCCCCAGGCCCGGTTCAGCGGCGTCGGCGGTCCCGCCATGATCGCGCAAGGCTTGCGGTCGTCGGTGCCGCTGGAGCGGTTGGCGGTGATGGGCTTGGTGGAAGTGGTGCGCCATTTGCCCGAATTAGTCGGCATCCGCCGCCGGCTGTACCGGCAGCTGATCGCCGATCCCCCCCGAGTCTTCATCGGCATCGACGCGCCGGATTTCAATTTGGGGCTGGAGCGCCGGCTCCGCGTTCGCGGCATTCCCACCGTCCATTATGTCAGCCCGTCGGTCTGGGCTTGGCGGCCGTGGCGGGTGCGCAAAATCGCCCGCGCCGTCGATTTGATGCTGACCCTGCTGCCCTTTGAAGCCGCGTTTTACCGCCAACATGGGGTGGCGGTCTGCCATGTGGGCCATCCGTTGGCGGATCTGATTCCCCGGCGCAGCGCCAGCGGGACGGCGAGACAGACGCTGGAGCTCGCTTTTCCGGCCGAAACTCGCGTCGTGGCGCTGTTGCCCGGTAGCCGGATGGGCGAGATCGCGCGGATGGGCGCGCTGTTCCTGGAAACCGCCAACTGGTTGCAGGCCCGGCGTCCCGGGCTGCATGTTCTGATTCCGGCGGCGACAGCTCGCCTCTACGACGAACTGGCGAGATTGCGGGCCGAACTCGCCCCAGAATTGCCGCTGACCTTGGTGCGAGGGCAGTCCCGCGAAGTCATGGCGGCGGCCGACGTGGCGTTGTTGGCGTCTGGAACCGCCACTTTGGAAGCGATGTTACTCAAGCGGCCGATGGTGGTGGCTTATCGCGTGGCCCCGATCACGGCCTGGATCGCCCGGCGTTTGGTGACGCTTTCCCATTTCGCTTTACCCAATTTGCTGGCCGGCCGGAGCGTGGTTCCCGAGTTTTTTCAGGAAGCCGCGACGGTGGCGAACCTCGGGCCAGCGGTGCTGCGCTGGTTGGACGATGCGCCGGCTCGGGCGGAGCTGGAGGCGACCTTCGATGGGCTTCACGATCGGTTGCGCCGCGACGCCAGCCACACAGCCGCCGAGGCCATCGTGGAGTTATTGCGGCGGAAGGGGGCTTGCGCCGTCTAGGGGTGCCGAGCGAACTCGGCCCTCAAAAGGGTGCCTAGCGGGGAGCGGCGCCTTGACTGGAGCGCGACCAACGGTCGCGGCGCTGCACCTGTTGGGCCCCGCAACCGTTGGCTTTGAGGCAAGGGCCGGCCAAGCCGCCGAGCGCTTGATTGACGCTGTCGAGACCGCGCTGGATTTCGGTTCCCACCGAGGCGCTGGTACGGCCCACCCAGTTCCCGAAATTTTCAGCGTCACGACGGATGCCGGTTACCGGGCGTCCGCTCTCCTTGCGAGCGGCGGCTACTGTATTCCGAGAGCGCAAGGCGGCGGCCGATGAAAGCGCTGGAACCGGTCGGGCCACCGTTGTCGCCGGTGGAGGTGTGGGTCGACCGACCAATTCGATAGCCGGCTTGACGCGCGCCGCAGGATCCGCGGAGGCCGCGGTGGCGCGGCTGACTAGCTCCAACGGCGGTTGGCCGGAGGATGCCGGGATCCTGGCGCCATCGGCGTGACTGACCAACTCGATGGGCGGCAAAGCGGTGGGGCTCGGGCTCGGGCTCGGCGGGTGAGCGGCTCGGGAGGCTGGCGGACGCGCCGCAAGCGCTTGTGGCGTGGCGCGTCCGTGCGCGACTGGAGAGGTGATCTGGCGAGAGCGCTGCCCGACCGTGATTTTTTCGGGAGGAAGCGACGGCCGGGCGGTCGCCGGCGGACGATCCGCCGACTTAGGAGCCACTTTCACGGCGGGAGCGATTTTCGCCGGGGCTGGAGCGATGGGTGAAACGCTGGCGGGGACGGCGACGGGCGACGATACTCTGACGCTCTTTTCAGCCGGTTCGGTCGGCTCGCTCTTGGCGGGGGCCGCTGTTGCGCGGTGCCAGCTCGTCGCTTTCTTAAGCGCGGTCGCCGGATTGGGCGGTATCGGCTTTTCCGCCACGAGGGGAGCAGTGCTGGTTTTTGGCGGGGCAGCGAACCGCGCTCGTGGGGAAGGTTTGGGTTTGGGTATGCCATGCACGATGGTCCCTGGCCCGGCTTTCGGCGGGAGTGAATCGGGTTCGGCTTGCGGCGCGGATTCGGCGATGGGCTCACCGGCCGCCGGCGGGGCGGGTTCCGCCGCAGGCGCGGGCGCGGTTTCAACGGCGGTGTTTTGAGAAGCTTCGGGGGATGAGGCCGTGATGGCTGCGGGTCGGTGCTCCCGCATCGCCTCGGTCGCCCCATCCGTCCCTGTCTCCTCGGCCAGCGGCGGTTGCGCCGGAGGCGTGGGAGCGGATTGAGAAGCGGCAGCCCACTCGGCTTCGGACGGGGCGGGCGCGGACGGCGGTTCGGGTGGCGCTGCTGGAGCGGCGGCTGGGGGAGCCTTGAACTCTGGGACGGTCGAGACCGCTACCGGGTTTGGCCGGTCGGGCGCGGCGGGAGACTCTGGCGTGGTGAGGGCCGCATCGGGTGGTTCGGGTTGCGCGAGTTGGCCGGGCCGGATCACGACAGCCAGGGCCAAGGCGGCCGCCAGCCCGGACAGCGCGAGCAAACCCATGACTCGACGTGACCGAGATCGGCCCGAGGGACCGGCGCGGCGGGGATGCCGGTTCGGTGGCGTGTCAGGCGGCGAGGTCAGGTCATCCGGCACGTTCAGCGCGTCGGGCTGCGTGGCGCGCACCGCGTCCAAGATCGCCCGGATGGCCGCGCTGGAGGCGGGCCGAGCGGCGGGGTCGCGCGCCAGTAACCGGTCGAGCAGGCCGATCAACAGCGGTGGCGCTTCATTTCGTGCTCGCGCGGCGCGGACCGGTACGGTCCAGAATTCGATGGAGCGCCGCACTTGCTCCCGTTCGCCATCGCTCAAACCGCCCAGGCTCTCACGGTGCTGGCCGGCTCCCTCCTGGCCGTGCAGGGCCAACAGTTGACCTAGCCGGCGCTGGGCGGCGGTGGTCGGCTGCGCGGTGATCAACGCGAACAACAGCAGCCCCAAGGCGTAGTAGTCGGCGCGAAAATCGACGGCGTATTCGCAGCCCTGGGCGCCGCGGCGAACCGGGAGCAGTTGTTCCGGCGCCATGGTGGCGGGGGTGCCGATAAAAGAGCGGGTGCTATCGCCATCTTCCCGCTTCAGCGAACCGAAATCGGCCAACTTGAGAACAGCGCCCTGCTCGCCGACCAGAATGTTGCTAAATTTAAGGTCGCGATACACGAAGCCGGCGTGGTGGACGACCTCCAAGCCATCCAGAATTTGTTCGGTCCAATCGAGGATGGAGGGTAGATCGGGCGGAAGATCGCCATTGCGTCGCGATTGCGCCAGCCATTGTCCGAGGTTGGCCTGCATCCGTTCCAACACCAGCACCGGTTGGCCGTCCACTTGGTCGTGTGCGATCAAGGTGACGATGTGCCGGGACTGTTGGGGAGCCAAACCATCCAGAAAACTGATCTCGCGTTCCAAGTGCGCGCGCCAGTGGCCGTGGAGGCTGGGGTCGGCCTGCGACATGGCCTCGGTGTTGATGATTTTCAGAGCGACGGCGCGCCCGGAGGGATCGACGGCGGCCCACACTTGGCCGTAGCTGCCGGCGCCGCTGGACAGCACGGGACCGAGCCGGTATTCGCGGCCCGCAACCACGATCCGTTCACCGTTTTGCATGATTGGGTTCTCCGGGCTGCCGTCCTCGGAAGGCGTTGTCTCAGTAAACTAATCCCCGCAGGCGGGGTCAAGCGATTTCGCTATTGTGTCATTATTTTCCACCATGAAAGCCATACCCAAGCTGAATCGTTCGGGCCGGCGGCGGTGGGGCGGATTGTCGATGATGGTGGTGTTCGCCGCGGCGAGCATCGGGTTGTTACAGTGGCGCTTGGCCGCCATCTACGCAAGGCCGACCGCCGTCGCGCTCGCCGCGCCGGCAAGCCCACCGTCTCGCCAGGAGGATGCCAAACTGTTCGCTCGAGCGTTGGCGGCTGGATTGCTGCGGCCGGAAACAGACGGGCGGATCATGGTGGCTCCGGCCGATTTGCCGCTGCGCCAAACCTATGCGCGGGAGCATCCGGAGTTGCTGGCGCCGCATTCAGGGGCCGTGGATTGGTTGGCCGGAGCCTGGAACGAGGATAGCCAGCGGCTGCATCGGATGTTGCATTTCAGCGCGACCGGCCGTTACGTGCGCCAGCAGGTCGAGGACTTCAACGCCCACCAATTGCTGGCGGCGATCCGCTGGCGATCCGATTCCGGCCTGACGGGCCGTTGGCGAGCGAATTGGGGTGGAGCGGCGCTGGCGCTGGCGGTGACCCTGCCCCCATCGATCGACCGGTTCTTGGCCGAGACCCCCGGAAACTGGCAACCCTGGCAGTGGGTGACGCGCTGGCCGGCGGTCGAAGGGCGTCCGCCGGTGCGGTTTCGGCTGACGCCGGCCCGCCCGGTGCAAACCGGAGAACCCCTGGAATTGTTGTTGGTCGGCGCGGCCCCGGCGGTCGAGGGAGCGACGGTGGTGGCCAGCGAGCCGCTGTGTGCGGGCGGTTCGTCGTGCGCGGAACCCGAGGCGGTGGCGCACCGGCTGACGCTGGAATGGCGGGCCGGCGCCAGCGAACTGACGGTCAGTGGCTTGCCGCTGCCAGCCATGGCGTTCCCGGAGTTCAGCGCTCAGGAGGTCAGCCCGATCCGGCGGGAAGGGGGACGCTTGCTATGGCGAGGAGAACCGGGAGAAGCGGGTGTGCTGTGGCGACCGCGGCCGGTGGGACCGCTATCCGTTTGGCCGGCCGACAGTGCTGTGGAGGCGGTACCGCCGGCCGACCGATCCGGTTCGGCGGGAGAGCGAGCGTGAGCGGACACCCGGGTGTTGGCGATGGCTTCCGGAAATCGGGTCTGGCCGTTCGGTGGTGGTTGTTGGCGCTCTGGTCGTTACCGGTGCTGGGTGTCGTTTGGACAGTCTCTCAGGCGCCGGCCTGGTTGGAACCGCGCTTGCTGACCGTGGAGTTAGCGCCTGGCCAGTCGCTGGTGTTGGGCCGCGACACCTTGTGGGCGTCTCAAGCCGACCGCGAACATATCGTGTTACGGCGCGATGCGGGAACCGGCTGGCGGTTGGCGAATCTCTCGTCCGCCAAGCAAGTGTGGTGGCGTTCGGGCTCCGGGCGATACGATACGCGGCCGGTTCGGTCGTGGCCGCTGGCGGCGGGCGCTGCGTTCGCGGTGGGGACCGAGACCTTCGCGGTGCTGGGCACGGAACCCGGACGGCTGATCTTGCAGGGTGGCGGGTTACGCTGGGACTACGATGGCCTCGACCTGCGCCGGGGCGGTCGGTTGCTGCCGCCTTGCCATCTCGACTGGCGGACCCGCTGGCGCGCCCGTCTTGAAAAGCTGGGCTTGCCGCTGGTTTTGGCTCGGCGGCCGTTGCGGCTGGGCGGCGGCGTGTATTGCGCGGATCGGCTGGGATTGGCGGGAGTGCCGCTGGATTCGGTGGTCATCGAACCGACGCCGACCGGTTTCGCGCTCGGTTCGGGCGCGGCGGGGCGGCGGGACGGTACGCCCGTGACCGTGGCAGCGGGAACCCCGGAGGCCGAGTCGTTATGGGAGCGTTCGATTTCCCTGGGCGTCGGGGATCGGTTGACCGTCGGTCGCACCCAATATGCGGTGCTGCAAACCGCGCCGGCGCTGGAATTGGCGGTGGTGGCTGGCGCGCGGCGCTGGCTGGCCGATTCGCCGCCGCCGGTGACGTCGGGTGTGAGGGTGGAGTGGGGCCGTTTGACGTGGTTGTGGTCTTCCGGTCCAGTAGCGCCCGCCGGGTGGCTGGGGCTCCTGCTGGCGGCGCTGGCGCCTGGCTCATTATGGTGGGCGGCGCGGGAATGGGGCCGGCGTTCCCGAGCCGGCAACCGCCGGTTGCGGATCGCGCTGGGGCTGGCGCTGGCGGGCGCGTGCCTCGAAATGCATTGGAACGTCGCGACGGTCCCTCTGTTATGGCCTTATCTGCTCGCTTGGCCGGTGCTGCTGGTTTGGCTGGGGGCCGTGCGGTCGCCGTGGAGTGTCGGCCTGCTGGCCGTTGTGACCCTATTGCTGGGTGGTGGGTTGCTGGCTCTGCTGCAACTGGGCATCGGCTCCGGCGAAGCCGGCTGGCAGCGTTATGGCGGCAGCGGGGCGGCGCTGGCCGGTGCGTTCGGCGGATTGGCCTGGGTCGGGCAGAGCGGCTGGCAGCTGGTAAGGCCGGCCGGTTGGCCGGGCGAGCGCCGGCTCTGGTGGGGATTGCGCCTGCTGGGCGCGGGGTCGCTGGCGCTGTTGGCGGCGCAAGTCGTCGCCGGCGACGAAGGCGGCTGGGCGGGTTTTCAGCCTTTTGAATCGACCAAGCTGGTGCTGGCGGCGGCGGCGGCTCACGCCCTGGCGCTGCGCGGTCAGTCGCCGCTGCACGGTTGGAGTTATGATGCGGCCGCGCCCTGGTTGCGCTATCTCGGGCCTTTTATTTTGCTGGTGGTCGCCTGTGGTTTCGCCCTGCTGTTTTTACATGACTTTTCGCCCCTGGTGCTGTTGCTGTGTTGGGGTGTGGCGCTGGCCTGGGCTTATCTGCGCGCGCATCCCTTGCCGTGGTGGCGGTGGTCGGGCTTGCTGCTGCTCGGCGCGTTGATCCTGCTGTTGGCGGTGGGCCTGCGCGGGCTGCACGATCGGCCGGACGCGTTGCCGCTGGATTTTCAGGCGGATCGGATTCGGGCTTGGGCCGCGCCGGAATTCTATCCTCACGCCGGCTACCAGCTACGGCGGGCGCTGGAAGCGATCCGGGCGGGCGGCTGGCGAGGGACGGTCTGGCGCGAAGCTATCAACGGGCGGGTCATGGCCGTTCCCGTGGTGGAAAGCGATTTCGCGCCGACGTTTTTTTTGAGCCGTTACGGCGGGTTGGCAGGTTTGGTGCTAGTGGGGATTCAGGCCGTGTTTATCGGGCTGTTGCTAATGATCGCCAACCGCGCCTTGCGGCGTCTCGGTACGGGCCGTTCGTGGCCTGCGGCCTTGGGCGGGTTTTTCTATTTTACCCTGTACGGGGGCGCGGCCTTGCTCGCCGCCCATTTTCTGATGTCCTGGGGCACCAATTTAGGTTTTTTGCCGGTGATGGGACAACCGATGCCGCTGTTGTCCGCCGCCGGCAGCCATCTCGTATTGTTCGTGTTGCCGATTGTGGCCTTGGCCGTCGCGATCGAGGAAAGAAGCCATGACGACCCACTCTGATACGCTGATCGTGTCCGATTATGTGATTTGCGCGACCTTGCGCAAAGTGTCGGACGTCTTCGACGTCGCGCTGCTGTGGGAGCGGATGCGGAGCGGACAGGAAGGGGTTTTTCTGCTGGAGGCGCTCAAGCGCTATCCGCGCCTGCCGTTCGGCCGCCAGCGCAAGGAAAGCTGCTATAGCCACATCGTGGTCCGCCTGCCCGAGAAGGAATATCTGCGGGACGACCGGCTGGATGACGGCAGCGGCCGCGAAGCGCTCTTACAGGAATTCCGCCGCTTGCACGAGCGGCAGTTGGGCCATGCGCTGGCCGAGAACGCCACGGTCCGCTATCGGGTGGAGGCGGACCCGATCCTGCGGCCGGGCGAAGTGCAATTTCTGTTCGGGCGGGCGATTTATGTGCCGTCCGCCGCGGATTCTCCGTTGTTTCGGATCCAGGCGACCGGCGAGGGCCAGACCGATTGGCGGGAGCTGGGTCCGATCTATGCGGGCCAGCGGCTGACGCTGCTGAACGCCGACCGGCGCACCAGCAGCTTCGCGGTCGAGGGCTGGCCGTTTATGAACGGCGAGGCGGTGTTGCTGGTGTTGCGCTCCGGTGCGTCGACCCAGGTGGATGCGCTTTCGGAGCCGCCGAACGGTTTGAATCTGGTTGACGATGGCGAGGGTGGGTTCGTGGTGCGCGACCGTCGCGGCCGAGCTTTGCGGTTGCGGGTGGCGCCGGGGACGGCGGGTATGGCGGAAGCCTTGCGGGTTTCGGAGCGGCGGATCGTTGCCGCGCCCGCCCGTCCCGAACAGCTTGAGGGTTTGGTGGCGGCCGATCCGCTGGCGGTGCTGGAGGAGACCGAACTGGATGTCGCTTATCCGGTCACCGACATCTGGGGCCGGCGCGAGCCGATGATGGGTTTATCGGTGGATTTCGACGAGATCCTGAATCCCAAAACTTGGCTGGAACCACCGAGTCCGACCCAGGTCGGGCCGCCGGTAGCCCAGGTCGGGCCGCCGGTAGTCCAGGTCGGGCCGCCGGCAGCGCCGGCTTACGTAACGGCATCGGGTTCGGAGCCGGAAGAACTCGATCAACTGACCTGGGTGCCGCAACGGGCGACCACCGTACAGGTGACCGGCGTGGCTTTGCAGCGATTGTCGACTTACGCGGCCTCCGGGATCAGCGATTGGCGGGTCGGTTTCAATCAGGCGGGCGGCCTGGCCTCGGGTAGCCCAGCCAAAGCCGTGGCTTGGCTGCGCGTCGACAAGACGGATCGGGTGTTTGGCGAACTGGAAGGTTCGTCGGTGCCGCTGGCCTTGCCGGGGGTTTGGAGTCCCTTGGCGGAGCTGGAACTGGCGCTGTACATCGCGCCGCCGCCGATGAACCTGCACTACCTGGGCTGGGTGCGGTTGCCCGCGCCGCTGGCGTTGCCGGTACCCTGCGACAAGGCGGTGAGCTTCGGGCGCGGCTCGGAGGCGGACCTTGCGCCGCGCCTGCTGGCGGACCCGCACTCCTTGCGGTGGGAGGGCGGGGCCTCGGTTCGCGCCTCCGGCATCAATGCCGAATACCTGGGTCTGTCGCGGCGTCATTTGCTGTTGCAGGCGCGCCGCAACGACTGGTGGGTGCATCTGGAAAGCCAGAATATGCCGGCATACCGGTTGGCGCCTTCCGGCGATCTGCTGGATGTGTTGAGTCCGGGCGCGGATACCGCCACCACCGCCAAGCCGGAGGATCTGCTGGTGGTGGGGGGCTACGTGCTGGAGCTGGGACCGGTGGGCTAAAACTGGGGGCCGGCGAGCGGCTGGCTTTTCATCCGCTCGGGATCGAAGAGCCGGGAGGCGATGACTTCGGTGGAAGCGATGGCGAAGTTGAGGTTTTGTCCCGCCTTGAGGCCCATGGCGGCGATGCCGATGACGGTGCCGTCTCCCAGGATGACCGGCCCGCCGCTGTTGCCCGGACTGACCGGCGCGGAAATCTGGATGTAGCGCACCCCGTCGATTTCGCGCAAGCCGCTGATCACTCCGGTCGAAAAGGTGCCTTCCAAGCCGTAGGGGTTGCCGATCACGAAGATATCCCGCCCGATCAAGTTCGGGTCGTAGCTTTCGTTGAGCGCGAAACTCTCCGCGCTTTTGAGCGCGGTCGCCAGCAGCGCCAAATCCGGTTTTCTGCTGCGTCCGCGCACGCTGGCGGCCGATTCTTGCTCGCCGCAGCGCACCGCCAAATTGTCGGCCTTGTCGATGACGTGATGGTTGGTGATGACCAGCCCGTCGGGCGAGACCAACAAGCCACTGCCCAGACTGTCCTTCCTGCCGTTGCGGAAGGTGACGATCAGACAGGTTAGGGGACTGGCGCGCCGGTAAATCCGTTGTCCGGGACTGTCGGCGCCCGCCGCCCGCGGCGCTCCGGTCTCCGAAGTGGCTTTGGCGGGCGGATGGCTGAAGTTTTCCACGCCGCGTTTGAGCGAACCGAGGACCGCGCTGAGCGCGGCGGGCCCGGCAGCCGGTGCCGGGCCTGCGGAAGACGCGCCAGCGGGCGCGGCGGCGTTGGTCGGTGGCGTCGGTCCCGGCGGGGCGGTCGGTTTCTCTGTGGGGGTTGGCAGAGAGCTGGAGGCGGCCGCCGGGCTATCGGCGGGCGGGCGGATCGAGTCCAGCGCCTGTCGGGCGCCGGCTCTTAGGGTCTCGGGGTCCGCCGCCGCCAGCTGCCGTAAGCGCTCGACGATCTGGGGTGGGTTCTTGGCGAAACGGTACGCGTTGACGAAAGCGCCGGCGGCCCGTGGCGCGTCGCCGGTTTGACCGTAAGTTTCTCCCAGCACGCTCCAGGTCGCCGACTGCGTCGGCGCCAGCGACAGGGTGTAAACAGCCAGCCGCTCCGCTTCCTTGAAACGGCGCAGGCGCAGATAGGTCATCCCGAGGTGGCCGGCGATCTCCGGATCGATGGGATCGGCGATGAAGGCTTGGCGGAACGCGGCCAGCGCTTGCTTGAGATTGTTGCGGCCCAGGTGCTCCAAACCCTGCTGCTGGTAAGGCCGGGCCTTGGCGGAATCGCCGGCTTCCGGCCGCCGCAGCTGCTCCAATTGCTCTTGAAAGGTCCCTACCCCGGTCGCATCGTTGGCGGCCGCGTGGGCGATCATCTGCTGGACGTAATAATCGAGAGTCTCGTATTGGCTCGCGGCGCTGGCCGGCGCGATGCACGCCAGCATGATGCCCGACGCCAGCAAAGCGAGGGTGGCCTTCACGGGGCCGGCCGTTTGGGGAGGACGACCGACCTGGAACCGGGCCGGGCGTTCAGGGGTTTGATATCTGGATTGGCGGGCAGCGGCGGAACGATCACCGCTTCGGCCGGCAGACGGTAAAGCCTTAAGGCCGCCAAGGCGGCGTCACGCAGCGTATCGACGGTTTCGTTTTCGGCGATGTTGCGCAAAATTTCCTCGGCGCGCATGGGGTTCTGGGCGAACCGGTAGGTGTTGGCGAGCGCGCCCAGGGCGCGATGCGGGTCTTTTTGCAGTCCGTAGACCTGGGCGAGCTGGAACCAGGCGACCGCGCGAGCCGGCTCCAGGACCAGCGTTAACTGCAAGGCGCTTTCCGCTTCCGTCAGCCGGTCGAGCTTGCGATAGACCAATCCCAGATAGTTGCTGGCCTCGACGTTGCTGGCGTCGGCGCGGCTGGCCTGTTGGAACGCGCTCAAGGCCGCGGTGAGTTCATTCTGTTCCAAAGCCGCCAAACCGCGCTGAAGGGCAGCCCGCGCACCGGCCGGATCGGTCGCTGTCGGTTTGGGGCTTTGTTCCAGCACCCGCTGCATGGCCGTTACGCCGCTGTCATCGTTGGCGGCGGCCAATTCGATCATTTGCTGGACGTAATAGCGATTTTGCTCGCTGTTTTGCGCGCTGGCCGGCGGCGTCAGAAGGTGAGACGCCAGCAGCAGCGCCAGCGGGAGACGGCGGGCTGGCATGAGGTTTTGAGGGCCGGTGGGTCCGCGCGGGGCCGGAAAATTACAGATCCTTGATGGCGTCGTACTGCCGCTCCAGGCCGAGCCGCCGGGCGTCGGCTTGCGGGGCGGTGAGCTGGCCCCGTTCGAGTTCGGTTTCGAACTGCCCGATATCGCGGGTCAGTTGTTGTTGCTTGCGGCGCAGCTCGGCGGTCCGCTGTTCGGTGGCAGTTTTGGAACGCCGCAACTGGTCGATCCGCCGGGCCGTTTCCCGGTTGCGGGCCTTGAGCGAAGCCAGCTGCCGCCGTTGCGCGGCGACTTCGTCGGCTTTCATCGCGCGGGTGGTCTCCAGCGCCTCGCCTTCGCGGCGCAGAGCCCGTAACTCGTTGAGGGATTCGTCCCGTTCGCCGCGCAAGTGCTGTTGGCGCAGCTCGTAGTCGCCGGATGCCAAACCGCGCACGCCGCCAAAGAAACCGCCCGAACGCGGGTCGTTGCCGGGGTCGGCCGCGCAGCCAGCGAGGGCGAGCGCGCCGAGTAAGAGGCTGGGAAAATTGGTTAATTTCATGAAGTCCGCTCCCGTTTCTCGAAGGCTTTGAGGTGGAGACACTGAAGGTCGGACGGCGCCGTCAGATCGCCATGCTGTCATAAACCCGCTGCAAGCTGCTGACGTTCTGGGCGGATTGCTGGCGGGTTTCCTTCAACTGCGCCACGTTGGATTCGAGCTGCCGAGTATAGCTGTCCTGCGGTCCGCGCTTCTGGCGGGATTCTTGGTGGACCTCGCTGGCGTCCGCCAATTGTTTCTCGGCCAGCGAGTTGAGCTGCTTGGCCTTGGCCAGCTGTTTTTCCAGGCTGGCGCGCTGGCTGGCCAGGGCGTCCCGCGTCGTTTTGCCGGCACGGTAATCGCGCGCCAGCCGCTGCGACTCGCGATCCAGCCGGGCGATGTCCTGGTAGAGCTGGCGGTTCTGGTCGTCGGCCTCCGCGATGAAATCCTGATTGCGCTGGATTTCCGCGACCAGAAAATCCTCCTCCCGCGAATAGTGCGCTTTGCGGTCGGCGATCGAACTGCCGATGCCGGCGCCCAGCAAGCCGCCGGCGGCCGCGCCGACCAGCGCCCCCCTGCCTTTGTGGCGGTCGCTGACGGCGCTGCCGAGCAAGCCGCCCAACACCGCGCCGACGACCGCGCCCTCGGCGACGGTTTGCTGGCGGTCGTCCATGGCGCCGCCAGGCGGGGTGGCGCAGCCTGCCAGGATGGCGCAGCTCACCCCGGTGGCGATGAAGTATTTTCCTGCTCGCTGAAAGGACATGGGCGTCTCCAAACTCTGTGGCGGCTGACGGGAAGGATGGAAATTTGACAGTGGTCCGACCGTGAAATTCTGGAGGGCGCGGGCGTGGAAAGCAACGGGTTCACGACGCGCGGCGCGACAGATTTCCGACGGGTGGTGACGCTCCTTCGGCGCGGCTCACGCGCTGGAAGAAGCGGGAGCTGTCGGAGGTTGAGAAACCTCGGCGGTCGGGCGAGCCGCCGGGCGGTGGTGCGGCCGAGGTAGGTCATTTCGGGCCAAGCGATGGGAAAAACCGGGCGATGCGTGGGCTGGCCGGCGACTTGGGCGGCTGGCTCAAGGATTGCTTGGCTCGTCAGTCGTGAGGCCAGGGCGAACTCGCCTCACGGATCAACGGGCAATGTCAAACGAAAGGATAGCGCTGTGATGTTAGATAAACTGATGGGTGGAATAACCGGGGCTTGGCTGCTGTTAGGGGGGCTGCTCGCCTTTTCCGGCAGCGCGGTCGGACAGGCGCAACCGCAACCGGAGTTATTGGTGTATTGCGGGATCACCATGGTGCGGCCGATGACCGAGATCGCGCACAACTTCGAGCAGAAGGAAAATGTGAAAATCACCCTCTCGCAGGGTGGGTCGGAGGATCTTTACCAAAGCGCCAAAAAGAGCGGGCTGGGCGATCTGTTTCTACCGGGAGAGCCCACTTACCGCGCCAAACACCTCTCCGAAGGGTTGCTCGGCGCTGTGGTGACGGTGGGATACAACCAAATGGCGCTCATGACTCGAAAGGGCAATCCCAAGCAGGTGAAAGGCGACCCTAAGGAACTACTGCGCGCGGACGTGACGGCGATCATCGGCGATGCGGAAAGCGGCAGCGTCGGCCAGGAGACCAAGCGAATTTTGGAATCGCTGGGCATTTACCAACAGGTCATCGACAAGGCGATCTATCTGTCCTCCGATTCCCGCAGCCTGAACGGCGCCATGAAAAAGGGCGAGGCCGATGTGGTGATGAACTGGCGGGCGACCGGTTTTTTCCCCGATAACGCCCAGGCGGTCGACGTGATCGATCTGGACCCCGCGGTGGCGAAACCGCAGGCGCTATTGTTGAACTTGCTCACGTTCTCGAAAAATCAGGAGTTGACCCGCCGTTTCATGAACTATGCGGCTGCCGAGGAAGGGCAGGCGATTTTCCGCAAGCACGGATTTCTCGATAACAAGACCGCAGTCCAATAATGGCGGGTATGGTCGTCGGACTTTAGCGCGGGATGATGGACGCCGAACGGGGAACTGAGCCGAAGGCGGAGCTGGCGGGACCGGCCGGCGAGTCCAGGGTAGCCTCGCCGCTGCGCTTCCTATGGCTGATCGGCTTGTTCTTCGTCGGCTTCCTGCTCATCGTGGGTTTGAATAAGTTGTTTTACGGCTTGATCGACGAGCTGGGGGCCCGCAGCGCCAACGAGCGCGCGCGGCTGTTCGTGGGCGAGGAAATCGTCCGCGGCATTCAAGGTATCGAGATGGATGTCTACCGGATGGGGATGGCCGGTGGCGACGCGGCCCAGGAGCGAATTCAGGCCGAGCTGCTGAAAAAAGTGGTCAAGCTGGAACACGATCTGGGGGTGGTGAAGGACGGAGGGACAGTTAAGCAGCTGATCTATCTCAACGTGGAAGGCATGGACCAAATGGTCCGGCAAGCCACCTTCAAACCGGACGCGGCCGACAAGGGCTACGTGATGGAGCTCATCGAGATCGCCCCCCACGTCGAGCAGATCGAGAGCAAAGTGAGCGAATTGCGGGATATGCTCAAGCTGCGCGACGAACATCGCCAGCGGCAGAACGGCGAGGGGTTGATCGCGGTCACTCGGGATATTCTGGCTTACTTCAAGCGGCTGCCTTCCTTTTTCTTCCGGCTCAACGAAAACGCCAACCGGTTGTTTTTTGAAAGCCAGCATCGGCTGGAAAGTCTGGAAGCGCAACTGGCCGCCCAGCGCGACCGCTACAAGATCACCGAGACCGTTCTGGTGGTGCTGGTGATCGGCGCCGTGACGCTGATCGGCATTTTGGCTGCGCGCCAGCTCAAACAGTCGAACGACAAACTGGTGCGCGCCTGGGGCGAAATGCGCTCGGCCCGAGATGAAGCGGAACGGGCGAGCCGCGCCAAATCCGATTTCGTTTCACGCATGAGCCACGAGTTGCGAACCCCGATGAACGCGATTCTCGGCTTCGCGCAATTGTTGGATCGGGAAGCGCTGACGCCGGTACAACGGGATTATTCGCAACGGATTCATACCGCCGGCGAGCACCTGCTGGACTTGATCGGGGAGGTGCTGGATCTGGCGAAGATCGAAGCGGGTCGGCTGGTGCTGGAGCGCATTGCCTTCGGGCTCAGGCAGACCATCGATGAGGTGGCTTCCGTGGCGTTGAAACGCGCCCAAACCAAGGGCTTGGAGCTCAAGTTCGAGATCGCGCCGGAGCTGCCGAGCCAGGTCGAGGGCGACCCGACCCGCTTGCGGCAAGTGCTCATCAATCTGCTGGATAACGCGGTGAAGTTCACCGAACGGGGCGAAGTGGGACTGCGCGTCGAGCTGGAGCCGGCGGATGGCGCGCTGCGGTTTGGGGTTTGGGATACCGGGATCGGCATGGCGGAAAGCGTGGTCCAAAAGCTGTTCAAGCCCTTCACGCAGGCCGACCAGTCCACGACCCGCAAGTATGGCGGCACCGGTTTGGGGTTGGCGATTTGCAAGGATTTGGTCGGCGCCATGGGCGGGGTCTTGCGCGTGGAAAGCCGCCCCGGTCACGGGACGCGGTTTTGGTTTTCCTTGCCGCTAAAGCACATCGACCCCGCGCCAGAGCCCGTGGAGGTGGCCGCGGCCAATCCGGCGATCGGCGCTGAAGGGGCGAGCCGCCGCGTGACCGACGATCGGCTCGCACCGGGTCCCGACCGGCCCGGCCACGTGTTGCTGGTGGAAGACAATCAAGTAAATCAACTGGTGGCTTCCAGCATGTTGGCCACCTTTGGCACAACCTGTGAGATCGCCAGCAACGGTTTGGAAGCCTTGGAGAAATTCCGCCAGGGAACCTATGATCTGGTGTTGATGGACGTGGAAATGCCGCTGATGGACGGCCATGCCGCGACCCAGGAAATCCGGCTTTGGGAGCGGCGGCAAGGCAGTTCACCCACTCCGGTGATCGCGATGACCGCCAACGCGATGGCGGAAGATCGCGCGCGCTGCGTCGCCAGCGGAATGGACGATTACCTGACCAAGCCCTACGAAATGGACGCGCTCGCCGCCGCCATCAAACGGTGGCTGCCTTATTCTCCCGCCCGCTAGCCGAGGCGAGCAGCGAGGCGGTGAGATGCCCGGTGAGTCCGGCCGGGGACCAGTTGTTGCCGAGGCCCTCAACGGGCGATACCGGGCCGCGGCCGACGCTCAGTTGTGCCCGACCACCACCAACCCTTTCGGTTGGCTGGCAAAATAAGCGGCCAGATCGGCGATATCCTGCTCCGTCAGCGGCAAAGCCATACCCTTCATCACGGAGTTATTCCGTTTTCCGGTCTTGTAATCGTGCAAGACTTTGGTCAGGTAATCCTCGTACTGTCCGGCCAACCGGGGATAGAGCGGGATGGGTCCGTTACCGTCCGGGCCGTGGCAGGCCACGCAGGCCACGCTTTTGACTTTGCCGGCGGCGACGTTGCCGCTGATCGGATTGGCCTCCTTGGCCAGTGGGTAGCTTGACAGGTAGGCCGCGATGTCCTGCATATCTTGCTCGCTCAACGATGACGAGTTGGCGTGCATGGTCGGGTGCTGGCGTTCGCCGGCTTGATAGCCTTTGAGCGCGGCGACGACATAGTCGGGATGTTGGCCGCCCAGCCGGGGTACGTGATAGGTCGGATAGGCGTTGGTGTAACCGGGGATGGCATGACAGCCGGTGCAGGTTTCGAATTTGGCTTTCCCGGCCGCCGGGTCGCCGGCCGCCTGCGCGGTGCCGGCCAAGGCCCCGCAAACGACCAAGGCCACGAACGAACGCAAGGCAAATCGAGTCATGAGAACCTCTTTGTTAGTATAAGAAATGGTAGGGCGCCGGACGCGGTTTGGCCGGGCGCATGAAATTCTGTTAATAAGACTAAGTCATTGCGGCATTTTTACAAGCCGCTCGCATAAGAGGACCCTGACGGCCGAAATTGTCTTAGAATCCTGTCCGATCGCGGATATCTGGTCCGTCGTTCCGGTTTTTTTTGATTTTTGGAGTGCTTACATGCCCGATTATCGTTCCCGTACCACCACTCATGGCCGCAACATGGCGGGCGCCCGCGCGCTGTGGCGGGCCACCGGCGTCCAGGACGGCGACTTCGGCAAACCGATCATCGCCGTGGCCAACTCCTTCACCCAGTTCGTGCCCGGCCACGTCCATCTCAAGGATCTGGGCCAGCTGGTGGCGCGGGAGATCGAGCGGGCCGGCGGCATCGCCAAGGAATTCAACACCATCGC